>CAYZKI010000160.1:0-2358 GCA_964478745.1 uncultured Bacteriovoracaceae bacterium | reverse complement strand
GCTTACGCCTGGATTCAGAAAAACGCTCTGGCATCTTTGGAAGGAAAAGGGGACTTCGTCGCCCTGATGGCGAAGGACCCCGAGATCCGCAAGCGGCTTCCGGGCAAACGGGTGAGCGAGCTCGGCTCGGTCCGTCATCAGCTCAGGAACGTTCCGGAGATCTACAGGCTCGCTTTCCAATCCAAGGGGGAGTGAGTATGAGCGGCAAGTCGCGTCTCGGGCGGGTCGCGCAGGCGTCCACCGAGTACCTGCTGCTCCTTGCAATCGCGGTCATGCTGGCGGTGACGCTGAAAAAGGCGCTCGAGCCGGCGTTTCAGAACCTGGTCAATACCCTGGATGAGCGCATCGAGTCGATGTTCAGCCAGGGCAACCTGCATCGTTTTAGCGTGGGGAAGTAGGGTTTGAGGGGAGTTTGAGGGGTAACAACCGGGTCAGCTAGCCAAGGGGGATTTTAAGGGGGATTAGGGGGATATAGCAGCTAGCCGACCCGATTGTTACGGACAGTAAGAGCAAGGCATATGCCACGCACTCGGCTAAAAAAGTCTTTGGATTCAGTACGTTAAGAAGTGGTCAGTGTTTCGGTTCTATACACACCTGTCGAGGTTTTCGCCACGATTCCAAGGGTCGAAAGATGAAATCGTCGACGATTTCCAACAGTTGATCAATCCTGTCAAAATTTCGCGCACTGCGCTGTAAAACTTTCACGCTCCAGCGGGGTCAGTGCGACTTTCTTGCTTGGAAAACAGGTCCGACCCGAGAGCGGAGGGGATCCAATTTTGGATAACTTGACGCATCGCAGCATTGTGATGTAGGGAGGTCATCTCCCCGAAATCTCAGCACCCCCGGAACCCCGAGGGAGTCACGAAAAAATATAGCGCAATGCGTCAAGTTTTTGCTTTTCATGGGGCATATGCCTTGCTATAACGCGCCACGTCTAATCCAGACACATTTTTTCCAGGCGTGGCAGGAGCCGCCCTGGCGTTAACGGGAGTAGAGATGAAACTCAAAAGTTCGTTCATTTTTTGGGGGATGGTAGCGGCATCGGCAGTGGCGACCTCGCTGGTGAACTTGCCTCAGGCGCGCGGCGAAATCCTGTACGACGAGGACATCGAAGCCAGCACCCGGGTTCAGGACCGCACCGATACGCGGGAAGCTCTGGGCGCTGCGGGCCGTTCGCAGACGACTCAGCCCGTTTACGTGCAGCCGGCTCCGTCCCCGGTCCAAATCCAGCCGGGCACCGGTCCGGTCCAGGTGCAGGTGACGAACGCGAGCGCCAGCGCCGCTTCGGCGTCGGCCTCCGAGGCCGAAGTCGAGCATGTCGGCAAGGCCGAGCTCATGCGCCGCAAGCGCATGCGCGAAGAGCTCAAGAACGAGGACGTTCTCCAGGAACGCCTCGAAGAGCTGCGCCTTCGTGACGAACAGGCCCGCACGAACCAGATCCTCGTGGGTCCCGCGGCAGCGGCGGCCAGCGCGTCGGCGAGCGCGGGCGGCGTGGCGGTAAGCGAGACGGTCATCGTCTCTCCTCCGGTCACCGAGCGCGCGGGCCAGGCGGCTCCCGAAGTTCTCGTCGCCGACCTTCGCGGTCGCGGCGGTGTTTCCACCGCTGTCTCCGTCGAGGATGACGAAGAGGCTCGCTTCTGGATCATGCCGCGCGGCGGGATCTCGCAGATGAGCAACGACACCTACTTCGAAGTCGTGCCGCGTTACTCGGCAGGTATCACGGCAGGTGTTGAAGCTTCGGATAACCTCAGCTTCGAAGCGGGCTACCTGTTCAATGAGTATGGCGTGAAGTACGGCCAGCCGGCTGGTTACTACCCTGGGTACTCGTTCGAGAATTTCACGATGCGGCAGAACGTGTTCGACGCCGCCTTGAAGCTGCATCTGCTCGGGCCTGACGCGCGCTTTCGTCCGTTCGTAGGCGGCGGCGCGGGCTATTCGAAGGCTTTCGTGAACTACAGCCCCGGCCAGCTGAACATGATCCGCATGTACTACGGGCCGAACGCTGCTCGTGACTACGAGACCTCCGCGTTCCTCGGGACGCTTTCTGCAGGTTTCGACGTTCGCGTCAGTCGCCGGATCTCGGTTGGAGCTCTGTTCAAGTACAACCGGGTGCTCTCGGCGCGCGAAAGTGACACGCTGTACGCGGGGTATATGTACGCCCCTGTCGGCATGGTCGATCCGAACAAGGCGCTGATCGGCTCGCAGCTTTCCGTTTCGAGTTTCTACTCGATCCTGGCCGGCGCGAAGTTCAGCTTCTGATCGACAGTTAACGCATCAGGATAAGCGAAAGATTGGGCCCGGGTTCCCACCGCTATTGTGGGGGCCCGGGCCCATTGCTATGATCGCGATATCCTATGG
>CAYZKI010000159.1:0-7627 GCA_964478745.1 uncultured Bacteriovoracaceae bacterium | reverse complement strand
GTGCAGATCGCGCCCGGGCCGATGCCCACCTTCACCGCGTCCGCGCCCGCGTCGATCAGCGCCTTCGCGCCTTCCTCGGTCGCCACGTTCCCGCCGACGACCTCGACCTTCGCGCCGAAGCGCTTCTTGTAGGCCGCGACAGCGTCGAGCACGCCCTTCGAATGCCCGTGCGCGCTGTCGACGAAGATCACGTCGACGCCCGCCTCGACGAGCGCCGAAGCCCGCTCGATCCCGTCGGCGCCCACGCCGACGGCCGCGCCGACGATCAGGCGCCCGAACTGGTCCTTGTTGGCGCTCGGGTAGGTCTGCTGCTTCTTGATGTCCTTGATCGTGATCAGGCCCTTGAGGAAGCCTTTCGCGTCGACGACCGGGAGCTTCTCCACGCGGTGCTCGCGAAGGATGCTCTTGGCCTGCTCGAGGGTCGTTCCCTCGGGCACGGTCACGAGCGGCATCTTGGTCATGCGCGACTCGACGAGCACGCTCGGGTCTTCCTCGAAGCGCAGATCGCGGTTGGTGATGATGCCGACCAGCCTCAGCCCCCCCGCTTCCTTCACCGTGACCGGGACTCCGGAGATCTTGTAGGTGCGGGTGAGCTCAAGCACCTCGCCGATCCTCGCGTCCGGGCGAATGGTGATCGGGTCGAGGATCATCCCCCACTCGCTCTTCTTCACTTTCTCGACCTCGAAGGCCTGGTCCTTCACCGTGAGGTTCTTGTGGATGACGCCGAGGCCGCCTTCCTGCGCCATGGTGATCGCGGCCTTGCTCTCGGTGACCGTGTCCATCGCCGCCGAAAGCAACGGCATGCGGAGCCGGATCTTCCTCGTGAGCTGGGTTCCGAGATCGACCTGCGAGGGCAGCACTTCCGAATAGCCCGGAAGCAGGAGGACGTCGTCGAATGTCAGTGCTTCTTCCGTGAGATTGATCGCCATGGTCTTAGCCAACCTCTCCTTCGTCGTTGAATGGGCCGTCGAACGGGATGTCCTCGAGATCCTTGTGGTCGGCGCCGAGCCGCTTGGGCCCGCGCACGTAGCCGCGATACTCGGCCGAGTCGCGCACGTAGTTCTCGGCGCTTTGCGGGAGCCACGCGAGCTCCTCGGGTTTCAGCGGCCTGAGCACCTTGCCGGGCGAGCCGACGACCAGCGAGCCGGGAGGGATTTTCACGCCCTTGGTGACCAGGGCGCCCGCCCCGATGATGCAGTCGTCGCCGATCTCGGCGTCGTCGAGGATGATCGCGCCCATGCCGACCAGCACGCGGTTTCCGATCTTGCAGCCGTGGATCATCGCGCGATGGCCCACCGTGACCTCGTCGCCGATCGAGCACGGGCTCGAGCCGCGGGTCACGTGGATCATCGAGTGGTCCTGGATGTTGGTGCGGCTCCCGATCTTGATCCAGTTCACGTCGCCGCGGGCCACCACCTGGAACCAGAGGCTCGACTGCGCGCCGATCTCGACCTCGCCGATGACGTCGGCGGTCGGGGCGATCCAGGAGGTTTCGTGGATCTTGGGCCAGTGTCCATGGTGCGGAAGAATCATGAGTGAAGCGCTCCCATTCCGTCGGCGGCCACGCGGTCGTCGAGAAGCTCGCCCGTCAGAGACAAGCTGGTGGCCCCCGAGATGCGGACGTTGACGAACTTGCCGGTGAACGAGCGCGGCGAGTCCGAGATGAAGTTGACGACGCGGTTGCAGGTGGACCTGCCCGTCCAGACGCGGGCCGAGGCGCCGGCCCCCGCGCTCTCGTTCTTCCGGATGTTCTCGTTCTTGGCTTCGCCCTCGACCAGGATCTCCATCGTCTTTCCGATGCGCGAGGCGTAGCGCTTCGCCGCGATCTCGAGCTGGTACTTGAGCAGGCGGTTCAGGCGGTCGTTCTTCACCTGGGCCGGCACGTCGTCCGGGAGCTTCGAGGCGCGGGTGCCCGGGCGCGGCGAGTAGGCGAACGCGTAAATGTTGTCGTACTGCACCCGATCGAGGAGCCTCAGCGTCTCCTGGAAGTCCTCCTCGGTCTCGGTCGGGAAGCCGACGATCAGGTCGGTGGAGAGGCCGACGTCCGGGCAGATCTCGCGAAGGCGGTCCATCTGCGCGAAGTAGCCTTCGATCCGATGGTGGCGGCCCATCTTCTGGAGCACGCGGTCCGAGCCGCTCTGCACGGGAAGGTGCAGATGCGCGGCGAGCCGCGCGACGCCGCCCTGGGAGGCCGGCTGGTAGCACTCGATCAGCTCGTCGCTGAAGTCGAGCGGGTGCGAGGAGGTGAAGCGGATGCGCTTGAGCGCCGCGCAGCGCGGATCCGAGTCGATCGCGCGGAGCAGTTGCGGGAAGTTCTCCTCGCCCGCGCGCGGGCCCACCTTCCCGATCTGGTTGTGGAGCTCGCGCGGCTCGAGGCCCGCGCTGTTCGGGTTGCCTTTGCCGAAGGAGTTCACGTTCTGCCCGAGGAGCGTCACCTCGCGCACGCCCATGGCGACGAGGCGGGCGACATCGTTCACGACCTCGGCGATCTTTCGCGACTTCTCCTTCCCGCGCGTGAACGGGACGATGCAGTACGTGCAGTACTTGTCGCAGCCCTTCATGATGTTCACGTAGGCCTGGGCCTTGAACGTGTGCACCTTCGTCTCGGTCGAGTAGTCCATCGAGCGGTCGAAGTCGGCGTACACCACGTGGCGCTCGCCGTTCTGCACGCGGCTCACGATCTCGGGGAGGTTGTCGATCGTGTCGGTGCCGAAGACGAAATCGAGGTAAGGGGCTCGCTTGAAGAGCTTGCCCTGGTCGAGCTGGCCCACGCACCCGCCGATGCCGATGAGCGGCTTGCGTCCGTCTTTCTTGAGGCCCTGGAGGGTGCCCAGCGCGGACACGGCCTTGTGGACCGCCTTTTCACGGACCGTGCACCCGTTGATGATGATGACGTTCGCGTCCCCGGCTTCGGAGGCCTCTTCCATGCCCTGGTCGGCGAGCAGGGAGCTCATGCGCTCGGAGTCGGCCGCGTTCATCTGGCAGCCGAAAGTCTTGATGAAGAACTTCTGCTTGGCCTGCGGATGTGCGTCTGCCGGACTGGTTTCGCTGCGGTGCATTACAGCCTTCTATAATGGTAAATCGGGTTTGGAACCGTATACCTGAAAAGCCAGGTCGGGGCCATGCCGTTGTCACGTGAATGCACCGGTCGGGGGGCCCGGCCGCGAGATGAGGAAATATCTTTCGATATCTGTGTGTTAGCCTTACATCTATGCGTCCGTTTCCGGTGGCCTTCCTAGTGTTGATCGCCCTCTCGGTCTCTTCGCCCTCGACCCGGGCGGCTCCTGGCCGAGGCCTTGCTCCCTCCGAGATCATTCAATCCCTGCAGCGCTACGAAGCGGCGAAGGACGATTCAGCCCGCTTCGAGGCTTCGAAAGCCAGCTGCCGGGTATCGACGATCACCCAAGCGAAGGAGCAGGTCGACGCAGCGACGTTCACCCGCTTCGAGGCCATGTGCGCCTGGCTCAAGGGCTTCGCGAAGAGCAGCCTGTCCGCGGCCCGCGCGTTCCTCGAGTCCCTCAAGCCCGATGAGGTGGAGCGCATCGCGGCCGCCGCGCCGAAGTCCGTCGCCCGCTATACGTCGCCTCCGTTCTTCGCGCTGCTGGCGACCCCGGCCTGCCCCGGGAAGGAGCTCACCGCGCTCGCCAAGGCGTTCGACGCCAGGTTCCTCCGCGAAAAGCTGGAGCCCTGGATGGCTTACGGCTCCTACATGCTTCTCACGGTGGACCGTCCCGCGCTCTGCCCGCCGCTGCTCGAGACCCTCGGCAAGAATGCCGCCGGGCTCAAGGATCCCGACGGCGCGCGCTGGTGGCTCGAACGCCAGGTCTGCAAGCCGCTGGAGAACAAGAGCGCCCTGATCCAGGCCGACGCGAAGCGGATGCTCGGCATCGGTGCCATCGCGCGGACCTCCGGCGACGTTCCGGCCGGAAAGAGCGCACGCGACCATTTCCTCGAGCTCGCGCGGAAGTTTCCGAACTGCATGGGAGCCTACAACCCTCAGGCTCTGGCTACGCTGGCTAAGAAGAGGGCTCCTGCACCGAAGTGACCGGCTCCGTTCCGCCCGCCCTCTTCCAAAGCAGCGCGTCCCAGTAGAAATGCAGCAATCCCTCGGCCAGCACCCAAAGGACAAGCAGTACACGGGCCACCTCTCCCTGAGGCTTCCACGCCAGGAACACGACGAACACGACGCCGAGGAACGCCGCGAAAGCCCGGCCGGGCACGCGCGAACGTGAGCGCACGAAGATCACGTACTCGAGGGCATGCCCGAACAGAAAGGCCAGGACCCAGGGAGCCGGAGGCAGCCAGAGCAGGCCCAGGAAGAAGCACGCGGTGCTGAGGACCCAGGAAAGACGGCGCGGATCCGCGAGGCGCAGGTCCCGGTGCTCGCGCCAGAGCCAGAAGGCGTGGGAGCCCGCGACGAGAGCCACGGCGGCGGCGCGCGCCTCGATCGGCGCCCCCCATCGCGCCATCGGACTGGACCAGATCTCGCCGCCGAGGATCTCGAACCCGCGGAAGTCCGCGAACAGCGGCACCAGGCTCACCCAGCTCAGGAGCACGAGAAAGTCGGCGAGCCTGGAGCCCCGCCCCCCTGCGATGAGCCTTATGAATCCGTACCGCTGCATGAGCACGTGCCAGAGATTCCAGGCGACGGCCACCGCGGCCAGGACGGCCAGGACGCGCCTCGAGCCCTCACTGACGCCCTCCGCGAGGACCCGCGCGGCCAGGATCGAGACGAGAACCGCGCCGAGGACCGGCAGCCAGGCCCTTCGCCGGGAAAAGACCCGCGCCCGCGCTGCGCGATCGGTGAGGACGTGAAAGAGCGTCAGGTGACGATGCGCGATCAGCGCCGCGCCCAGGGCAGCCGCGAACGCGGCATGAAAGCCGCTCGAGTGCGTTTCCGTGAGCCGGAGGACAAGGAATGCGGGGACCCAGGCCCACGCGATCGGCTCGAGGCGCGAGTTCAGCGGGCCGTGCAGCAGGGATCGAAATCGCAGCATGAGGGATCCCACGCGAAGGGCCCTGTCGTGCAGACCGCGCACAGGCCGCTTTCGACCGGAGGCGGCGCGAGCAGCGAATGCAGCGCCACCATCAAAGTGATCGCGAAGACCCTGCGGACACGAATCGCGCAACTCATGAATGACCTGCCTTTCCTGGGATTGAAGCTCTAAGTCTATCCGATAATCCGGTTCGTGGAACCGCATCCCGCGAAAATGCTGTGAAAAGGACCCAACACTCCGGTTTTTGACGGCTTCAGCCCAACCGGCGCTCGGCCAGCGTCAGGAGAGCGCCGGGGTCCACGCCGTCGGCCGGACAGTGCGCGACGCCGAAGCTTAGGTCCTGCCTGAGCGTGTTCTTGATGCGCTGGAGGAGCCGGGGCGCGTCCTCGGGCTTGCAGTCGTCGAGGACGAGAGCGATCTGGTTGCGCTCCGGAAGCGTGTAGACCGCGTCCGACGCGCGAAACAGGCTTTTCTTGATCTCATCGGAGAACTGCTGGGGCTTCATCCCCTTCGGGACCTCGACGAGCACCAGCGCCACGGATCCCAGCTCGGTCGAGATCTGGTACGCGCGCGAAAGCAGCACGGCGTTCAGCCCCTCCTCCGAGGAAAGCTGCGGGAACTCGAGCATCAGGGAGACTTTCCTTCCGCCGCGGGTGGCGGTGAAGACGCCCCGATGAAGCCTCATGATCTCGTGAACGAGGATGAGCTCGCTTCCGAGCCCCTCTTCCATGCGCGTGAGAAACGCCTGCTCCGACTGGAGCACGTTCGCGAAGAGCGACGTCGGCGAGGTCACGCCTCCCTGGAAGCCCGCGACCGACTGGGTCCAGGCGCTGTCCCAGAGCTTCTCCATTCCGGCCGCGAGCTCCGCTTCGAGCATCAGCGCCGTTGAGGATATGCGCAACTTCAGCGTGCCGGTCGAGCGCGGGATCAATCCCTGGAAAATCAGGTCGAGCGCGCGGCTGATCTTCTGCGGATCCCCCAGGAGCGGAGAGCTTCCCTGGTCGACCTGCTGCAGGCTCAGCGTGAGCCCGCGATCGGCGAAGAGCGAACGGAAGGCGTCGCTTCGCCCGCGGGCCAGGCGGTTCAGGTCGATCTCGCGAAGCTTGGCGTGGAAGGTGCCGCTCTCCATCGCGGCCACGTCGAGGACCATCACGAGCGACTGGTGGAGCCTCTGCGCGTTCTGCCGCGCCATCCTCACGAGCTCGTCGGCCGAGAACTCGCCCAGCGACTCGCCCGACTCGAGCAGGTTGAGCGCGTTCATGATGCCGGTGAGCGGGGTGCGAAGCTCGTGCGAGATCAGCGAAAGAAGATTGGACTGGAACGCGCGAAAGAGCGCGGCGTCCTGAGGGCTCAGCGTATGAGGAGGCTCGTGACCGACGGCGAACGCGCCCGCATCCAGGTCCAGAGCCGCGGGAGCCATCGCTCCAGGGACCGGAGACGCGTGGCCCGCGTCAGCGCCAGCGCCGACGCCCGGATGCTGGGCCGCGCGCTGGCCTTGGGCCGCCTGCTCCGCTCCGCTCGGGGCGGACTTCGGCCGGCGCTCGACTCTCGGGCGAGGCGGCTTCGGAGTGGAGCCGCCCTTAGGCGTACTCTTTGAGCTCGGAGGTGTCTTCGACTTCAAGTTTGACGAGCCAGCCTTCTTCGAGTGGATCTTCGGAAACGACGTCGGGCTCTTCGGCGAGGGATTCGTTGATCTCTTTCACGAACCCGGACGCCGGGGCGATGACTTCGAGCTTCCCGTTCGTGCCATCGACGGTCGCGATCACGTCGCCTTTGGAGAAATCGTCCCCATCGGACGGAAGCTCGACCGACTCGACCTCACCGATCTCGTCGATCGCACCGAGCGTGACGCCGACCGTGACGGTCGTCAGCTTGCGATGGAACCAGAGCTTGCCTTCGAGGAATTCACCGTTTTTTGGAGCGATTTCACCAGCCATAGAGCTGAGAAGAGACTGCCACGGGCGCGGAAGTTCGGACAAGGAAAAACACGAGGGCTGTGCGATCCGGGTCTTCCTGACGCCGGGCGCACAGCCCTCGAGCTTTACGAGCTGGAAGCGATTACGGGCTGAGCCGCTCCGCCGCCTCGAGCGCCGCTTCGACGTCGAGCACGCCGCCCGAGGCGACCTTGCCCGACAGTCCCGACGACTTGCGAACGGAGCTGAGCAGAGCTTCCTTCACTTCCAGGTAACTGAGCTTGGGATAACGCGACCAGATCAGGGCCGCGGTGCCCGCGACGATCGGAGTGGCCATCGAGGTTCCGTCCCACGGAATCTCCTCGACCGAGCCATCCCTCTTCTTGATGCGCGCGACGGCGTCGTCGTACCTGTTCTTGTTGCCCTGAGCGACCGTCGAGAGGATCTTCGTGCCCGGAGCCGCGATGTGGACCGTATTGGCTCCGTAGTTCGAGAAATCCGCCAGGTTGTCGGCCGGATCGCTCGCCGCCACCGTGATGATGTTGTCGAGCGTGTAGGCCGCCGGATAGCTCGGGGCCGGATCGTTGTCCTGGTCAACCTGCTCGAAATCGCCCGTGTTCTCGTTCACGCGCCCGTTGCCGGCCGCGACGATGAACAGGACCCCAGCTTTCTGAGGACGGAGGATCGCTTCCTTGAGCTCCCCCTTCTCCGCTTCAG
>CAYZKI010000158.1:5439-7634 GCA_964478745.1 uncultured Bacteriovoracaceae bacterium | reverse complement strand
GGTCTGGATATTGAAAGTTCGGCCCGCAGAGAGAAGGAGATTTATTCGATGTTCAATTTCAAGAAGGCCGGGATCCTGGCCCTGACCGTCGCTTCCACCGTCCTGAGCGCGCAGAACGCCCTGGCGTGCGCCGACCCCGGAGTGCAGCTCGTCGAGAACGGCGGCAACCCGTTCTCGACCGAACTTCGCGTGTTCTACAACGGCTTCAAGCTTGGCAACCAGACCTTCTATTTCGACCACAAGAACAACTGCTGGGGTTCGTACGCCGTAGGCGGACGCACCCTCCGCTGTCTCGGCAGCGAAGCGTTGAACATCAACGGCAGCGACGCGACCTTGAGCATCAAGGGCAAGAAGGCGACTCTCTCGAGCCGCGGTTTCCGGCCGCTCGAAGTCACCCTCACCGCGTCGAAGACGACGAGCGGCCGCTCGGAATGGCACGCGATCGAAGCCGAGCTCGATGGCAAGTCGCTTCTCGTCCGCAATGACGTGAACGCCCCGCAGCCCCGCAGCGTCCCGGGGGCGCCCTCGCTGAGCGAAGTCGCCGACCTCGGCAAGAGGAGCTACCGCAAGACCGGCACCTGCGGCACCCGTCTCGAGAGAGTATCGCTCGACATCGGCGTGGGCGGCGGCGGCGCGATCGAAGCCCCGGCTTCGCACGTTCGCATGGCGGACTGACCTCGATCCGGTTCCAGTTCCCGTTTCTCGAAGGGCCAGGCTCCCGAAAGGGGGCTTGGCCCTTCACTTTTCGGCGATTCTCCCGGAACATCTAGGCATGGCCGCACAACGGAACCGCTCCCCGTCCGCCCAGTCCACGAGACCCCAGCCCAATCGCCGGAAGTGGTGGCGCCTTTGGATCTACCCGCGTTTCCAGGGCATGCTGCTCGCGATCAACGTGGCGCTCATGGCGCTCGTCTTCGGCCTCGTGGGTTACCTCACGAGGCGCTCGTTCGAGGAACTCGCCACGAAGGGCGCGGCGTCCGGCCTTTCGGAAGGGCATCCTTACTTCCAGTTCCTGCAGCTCCAGTACGGGAGCTTCTGCCGCTATCTCGTCATCGCATTCGCGCTGAGCGTGGTGCTGACCTCCGCGTACACGCTGGTGCTCTCGCACAAGCTCGCCGGCCCGATCGTGAGGCTCAAGGGCTTCTTCGGAAGGATCGGCCAGGACGGGTGGCAGTCGCGCGAGCGCGTGACCTTCCGGCGCGGCGACTTCTTCGCCGAGCTTCCGGAGCTCATCAACCGCGCCCTCGAGCGGATGGTCGGCGGCAAGAGCTGAGCGTCAGTCGGCGGCGTAGCCCGAGGTCGGGACCGAGAAGTTCCCGGTCCAGCGGACGATCTGGCTGAAGCGCGCCTCGTCCATCTGGCCGTCGAGGTATTCGCCGGCTTCCGAGCGCCCCAGGCGAAGCGGGGCGGTGCTGTCGAACAAGGTGGACGCGCCCGCAGTTCCTACCGTCGCGGTGCCCTGGGCGGCGCCGTCGATGAAGAACTGGACGCTGCCGCGGTTCCAGGTCACGGCGTAATGGTGGAAGGCGCTCGTGTCGAGATCGAAGTTCCTGGATTTCACGCTGACGGTCGTCGTGCCGTCCAGGCTCGCCGTGAACGAGACATTGTAGTTCCTGCCGGTTTTCTTGAGCTGGATCAGCCAACCCGCGTTGCCCGCGCCGCCGCTCTTGCTGACCAGGGTCTGCGCCGTGCCGCCAGGCAGGGACGAGAGCTTCACGAAGGCCTCGAAGGTGAACTGGCCGAGCGCCGCCGAGTGAGCGGAGTTGTGGCTCGCGGACATGCTCTGGCTCGAGGCCGCGGCGAACGCGCGGGTCTCGAAGAAGTGGTTCGCTCCGCCCTGCGTGGTGCCTGAGTTCGTGAGCGGGCTCGAGAGGCTCGAGGTGTAATAGCTGCTGTCGGCGGTCACGCCGGTGGACGCGTTGAAGTGGTAAAGCGCGATCGTGTTGAACGAGCGCTGTTCCCAGGAGTAGGTCGTGGGCGTGCCCGCGTTGCCGGCGGCATCGACGGCATAAGCCGAGAACAGGTAGGTGCCCGACGCGAGGGAGGAGTAGGTGACGGTCGTGGAGCAGCTCGCGTAGGAGGTGGAGGCGCCGAGCCTGCAGTAGAGGTTGGAGCCGGGCTCGCTGACCGACATCGTGAAGCTCGCCGAGCCGAGCGGGCTCGGATTGCTGGGACGGGAGTCGAAGGTCACGGAC
>CAYZKI010000158.1:1773-5429 GCA_964478745.1 uncultured Bacteriovoracaceae bacterium | reverse complement strand
GGGTGTCACGGGTCCAGCGGGCGAGCGCGGCGCTGGACGGGATGCCCGCGAGGCTGGTCTGGGTGACGGAGAAATCGTAGGTCGCGTCGCTCGTGCGGGTGATCTCGAAGCTGAACGTATCGGAAGCGCAGACCTGAGGAGCCGGGTTCAGCCCGTCGGAGGCCGCGACCGAGACCGTGTTCCCGCTCACGCACGAGCCGGAAAGGACGATCGAGGAGCCGTTCGAGAGAAGAGGGTTGGCCGAGGGCGAAGCGATCACCGGCGCCGAGGGCACGGACGAGTCGCGCACCCATTGCAGGGCGCTCGCCGCCGACTCGTTTCCGGCCGCATCCGTCTGGCTGACGACGAAATCGTGCGCACCGTCGGCCAGGCCCGCCACGGCGAACGCGAAGGATCCCGAGGCGCACGAAAGCGACTGGCTCGACGCGCCCGCGAGCCGGACGATCGCACCGGCCTGGCAGGAGCCGCTGATCAGCAGATCGCCGCTCGAGTAGTGCGGGCTCTGAGCCGGCGCGACGATGGACGGCGCCGGAGGAGCCACGGTGTCGCGGATCCAGTCGAGCGTGGCCTGCGCGGACGGGTTCCCTGCCGCGTCGGTCTGCACGACGGAGTACGAGTAGGTGCCGTCGGCGCCGTGCGCGACGTCGAAGCTGTAGCTCGAGAGCATGCAAAGCGTGCTTTGCGAGGCGAGCGAAGGCGACTCCTGGAGCTGTACCTGGTTGCCGCTCTCGCAGCTTCCGGAGATGGTCAGCGACGAGCCGTTCGAGTAGTGAGGGCTCGAGCCCGGCGAGGCGATGAGCGGCGTCGGCGGCACGGCCGTGTCGCGGACCCACTGGAACGAGCTCGAGGCGGAGACGTTGCCCGCGGCGTCCCTCTGGCTCACGCTCATCGCATAGGCGCCGTCGGATGACTTGGAGACGATGAAGCTGAAGGCGGAGCCCGAGCACGGAGCCGTGCCTGCGGCGTCGCCCGAGAGGGAGACCACGGCGCCGTCCTCGCAGCTGCCGGAGAGCTCGATCGAATCGTCACCCGAGTAGTAAGGATTCGAGAGCGGCTGCGCGATCGTGGGCGCGGCCGGAGAAAGGGTGTCGCGTATCCAGGACAGCGTGGCAGGCGAAGAGGAAGTTCCCGCTTGGTTCACCTGCGTGAACGAGAATGAGTAGGTGCCGTCGGAGGCGTTCGCGACCTGGAAGGAGAAGCCGGAGGTCGAGCAGATGGCCTGCGCGGAGGCCGAGCCGCTCATGATGACCCGGTTGCCGAGGGCGCAGCTTCCGGCGATGTCGAGGGTCGAGCCGTTGGAGTAATAAGGAGACTGCGAGGGCGAAGCCAGCACGGGCGCGGCGGGCACGCTCGAGTCGCGTACCCAGGTCACGCTCGACGGGCTCGAGACGTTGCCGGCCTCGTCGGTCTGGGTCAGCGAGTAGACGTAGGTTCCGTCGGAGCTCACGGGGCCGACATCGATGCCGAAGCCGCCGAGCTGGCTGCAGATCGCGGTGCCGCTCGCGGCCCCGCTCAGCGATACGAGGCTCGTCGGCTCGCAGGTCCCGGAGAGGGTGAGCGACGTGGAACCGGAGTGGAAAGGGGAGACCGACGGCGAGGAGATCGCGACCGCGGGCGGCGCCACGGTATCGCGCTTCCAGCTGACGACGGCCGGGACGGAGGACTGGCCGTGGCCGTCCACCTCGACGAGATTGAACTGGTAGTCCCCGTCTTCCGACTTGTTCACCACGAACTCGAACTGGGACGCGGCGCAATCGGTGGCCTGCGAGTCGGCGCCGGTCATGACCACGGTGTTGCCGTTCGAGCAGCCTCCGGAAATCATGAAGGAGGAGGAGTTGCTCTGGATCGGGTTCGAAACGGGAATGGAGATCGCGGGAGCCGAAGGAGCGGGAGGAAGGGGCGCGCTCGGAGCCTGCGGCTGCTGGCTGTTGTTGATCTGCGCGGCCGTCGCGAACTCATCGCCTCCGCCCCCGCCTTTCGAGCAGGACGCGGCCGCGACGGCAAGCGCGGCGAGAACGATCCTCGAGCTGAATTTGGGGAAACTGTACTGCACGAACGGAACCCCTTGGCTTGCAAACGTTCTACGAAAGTGTCGGTGCTTCACTCATTGTAACGGGGTTCGTGACGCTAAGTGTTAAAAACTGTTAAGATCTGAAAATAGTAAGTATCTGAAATTAAACAATAATTTTAACTAGAATCAAAAAAAATCGACCCGGGTCCGGACTACCCCAGGGCGGGGTATCCGTGCGCACCTCCCCCGTAGAAAGTAGCGGGGTCCGCGGCGTTGAGGGGGGCGCCACGGCGGAAGCGCTCCGGAAGATCCGGGTTGGCCAGGTAGGGGACTCCGAAGGCGACGAGGTCGGCCAGGCCGCTTTCGACGGCCTGCTCGGCCGCGTCCCGGCCGTAATCGCAGTTGATGATGAGCGCGCCCCGGAAAAGCTCGCGAAACGACGGAGCGAGCCGATCAGCCGCGCGCGTATCAGCCGATTCCACCATATGCAGGTAACCCAGCTTCATGGCGCTGAGCTCCCGCACGAGGAATCCGAGGGTTTCGCGCGGGTTCGAGTCCTTCATGGAGTTGTACGGGTTCAGGGGGGAGATCCGGTAACCCACGCGCTCGGGGCCCCAGACGCTCGTGACCGCTTCGGTCACCTCGAGAGCGAAGCGCGCGCGGTTGGCGATCGACCCGCCGTAGCGGTCCTTGCGGACGTTCGAGCCGTCACGAAGGAACTGGTCCGGAAGATATCCGTTCGCGCCGTGGATCTCGACGCCGTCGAAGCCCGCGAGCCTGGCGTTCAAGGCGCCTTCGCGGAACTGATCGACGATACCCGCGATCTCCTTCAGCTGAAGCGCACGCGGCGCCTGGAGCTTCTGGCGGCCGTTGCGCGTATAGGCCTCGCCGTCGGCCGCGATCGCGGAAGGCCCCACAGGGAGCTCACCGCCGTGAAAATCCGGGTGAGAAACCCGACCCACGTGCCAAAGTTGAAGATAGATTTTCGCTCCTGCTTCATGCACAGCCCTCGTGATTTTCTTCCAGCCCTCCACCTGCTCGAGCGAGTGGATGCCTGGAGTGTCGATGTAGCCGACGCCCTGCGGACTGACCTGCGAGGCCTCGGTGATGATGAGTCCCGCGGTCGATCTCTGGCGGTAGTACTCGACCGCGAGCGGGTTGGGGACGTTACCCTCGATCGCCCGGCTCCGGGTCATCGGGGCCAGGACGAAGCGGTTTTTAAGCTTCAAATCGCCTAGTTCGAATTCAGTAAGCAGTTTCATGGTTCACCCTACGTGTCTTTCGATCGCGCTTTTGAGGACGCTCTTCGGCACCGCCCCGACCACCTGGTCGACGAGCGCGCCGTTCTTGAAGATCAGCACGGTGGGAAGGCCGCGGACGTGGAACTGCGCCGGGGCCCGGGGATTCTCGTCCACGTTCAGCTTGTAGACCGAAGCCTTGCCCGCGTACTCCTCCGCGAGCGCGTCCACGTGGGGGCCGAGGATCCTGCACGGGCCGCACCATTCCGCCCAGAAGTCGACGACCGTCACTCCGGGATCCTTGAGAATCTGCTGGAAATCATTGTCCGTGGCGTTGCGCGTGTGTCTGCCCATGTGTGCTCCTTTCGGTTGAGAGTGAAGTCAGTAAGTCAGGATCAGGCGTGCCC
>CAYZKI010000158.1:0-1763 GCA_964478745.1 uncultured Bacteriovoracaceae bacterium | reverse complement strand
AAGAGGAACAGGACTCCCAGAGTCGCGAACACGGCGGCGGGCCAGGCGGCCGATTCCGCGGGCTGCGACTTGGCTCTTGGATACTGAAATCTTGAATCGTTCATACATGAACTAATATATGCTCAATCCAAGAATAGTCAATATATGAACTATATATTTTTGGAGCTTTGTGCTAGTGTCTGAAATCATGGAATTAACGAGCTGCGACAAGAAGAAACAGAAGAAAGGGTCCCCGGCGGCATCGACCAAATGCCGACTGGTCGATACCTTTTGGTCCTTTTGGCCCGCGTTCCAGCGCTGGGCGGACTCGCAGACTCCCGGCGGGGAGAGCCTGACTCCGCAGCGGACCCGCATCCTGGCTTACCTTCACGAGAACGGCCCGAGCATCATGAGCAAGCTGAAGGACGAGCTCGGAGTGACGGCGACGAACATCACCGCCCTGGTCGACGCGCTCGAGAAGGACAAGCTCGTCGAGAGGAAGCCGCATCCGACGGATCGGCGCGCGACGCTGTTGAAGCTCACCGCGAAGGCGGAATGCGAGCTGGTGAAGGGCTGCGAGAAGTTCAGCGAGCGTGTCGGCGATCTCTTTTCGGTTCTCTCCGAGACGGACCGCCGGGAGCTGCTCCGCATGATGGAAGCGCTCAAGCAGCGCCTCGATCAGCCCTTGAGCTGATCCGTTCAGGGAAGGGTCGATTTCCCTGCGGCGGCGGGATCGACCGGCAGCGGGACGAACTCGGTCTCACCCGGGATCGGAGGAAAGCCCCGCTCTTTCCAGCGCGTCTTGGCGCGCTCGATCTTCTCCTTCGACGTGGAGACGAAGTTCCACCAGATGGTCCGGTGCCCCTCGAGCGCGTCTCCTCCCAGGAAAAGCGCATGGGTGTCCGTGCCGGCCCGCGCGGAGATCCGCGCGCCTGCCTTGAACACCGCGAGCACCGGAGCCTCGAGCGTCTCTCCCACGTGGAGGGTTCCTTCGATCAGGTACGCCGCGGCCTCCTGCCCCTCGGGATCGAGCTCGAGCGTCCGCCCGGCCGGGATGCGCGCATCGAAATAGAAGAGCCTCGAGCAGGTCTTCACCGGCGAGCTCCGGCCGAACGCCCGGCCGGCGATCAGGCGGATCCTCGCTCCGCCGGCGTCGAACTCGGGAAGCTCCTCACGGCCGTGGTGCTGGAACGACGGGGCGTCGTCCTCGTTGTCCGTCGGCAGCGCGACCCACGCCTGGACGCCGTGCAGGCGCCCCGAGGCCTCGCGAATCCGCGCGGGAACGCGCTCGGAATGGGCGATGCCCTCGCCCGCGGTCATCCAGTTGAGGTCGCCCGGGCGGATCTCCTGGATCGTGCCGAGGCTGTCCCGGTGCTCGAGCGCGCCTTCGTAGAGGTAGGTGACCGTCGAGAGACCGATGTGCGGGTGCGGCGGGACATCTCCGGCGTGGGTGCCGGGCCTCGCCTCGAACGGGGACATCTCGTCGAGGAAGCAGAAAGGGCCGACCATCCGCCGGGCACGGAAGGGAAGGATTCTCCGCACCTGCATGTCACCCGCGAGCTTGGCGTTCCTGGGGGCAATGATGCTCTCGATCATGCGCGTCAGGCCTTCTTGAGAAAGCAGGTCTTCAGGACGAGCGTGCTTCCGTCCACGCGGCACTCGATCGCGTCGGGGTCGCCGGTGAGATGGATCTTCTTGATGGTCGTCCCGCGCTTGAGATCGCTCGAGCCGCCTTTGACTTTCAGATCCTTGATGACCTGGACCGAGTCGCCTTCGCTCAGGAC
>CAYZKI010000157.1:1384-7690 GCA_964478745.1 uncultured Bacteriovoracaceae bacterium | reverse complement strand
TCCTCCGAGAGCACGATCTGCTCGGCATCTGCTTGTTCCGCCTGCATCGGGCAACCGTAGCTCAGCAGGCGCACGGCTCGCCTCCGGGGTGAGGCAGCTCCGCCAGCGGAGCAGAGTGCCTAGCTTGCCTCGTCTGCCCAGTTGCCTGGTCTGCCTTGATTGCCTTCCCTGATTCCCCTGATCCCCAAGTTCTCCAGGCCCCCTGGCCCTGAGTTCCCTGGTTCCCTATTACCCGGGAATCTGGGGGACGGGATCAAGGCAGACGAGGCAAGCTAGGCAGGGAAGGCAACAAGGCGACCCGCTCGCGGCTTACTGCGCGAAGAAATGCGTGAAGAATACGTTGGATACCAACGACTCCTTCGCCGGCTCTTCGCCTGGCTTCGCGCTCGAGGCGGCGACTACCTCGTTGATGAGGTCGAGGATCTGCTGGCGCACGAGATAACGGCCCTGGATGGTGGTCAGCTCGTGGAAGGCCTTTCGGCCCAGGAGCGAGATGATCTTGTCGATGATGATCGGCCGGAGCGACTCGATCTCCTCTTTGCGCTTTTCGTTGCGGATCTCCAGGCCGAAGCCGATCTGCGCGTAGTGAAGCTTGCCTTGGATCTGGCGCGAGGTCCCGTCCGCTGCCTTCGGCGCGTTGGGGTAGGACTGGATGTTCACCACGAGCGGTTCGAACATCACCGTCGCGGGCGCTTGCGCTTCGTCCACCTTGGCCACCTCGGCCAGGCGCTTGCGCTCCGTGTGCTCGGTGATCTTCGGCCGCTTGTAGACGAGCTTGCTGTAGCCCAGGAATCCCGCGGCGCCGAGGACGGCGAGCGTATTCACGAGCGCGACGATCAGCGGTAATTTGGAAGGGCCCCCGCCGTCAACCGGAGGAGCCTCGGATGCTTCGGAGGCCACTTCCTAATAGTCTAAACGAATCGCGCTTAAACGCGAACCGCTTCGTACGGCAGGCCGAGGTCGTCCGCGACCTGCTTGTACGCCACTTTGCCGTTCAAAATATTGACGCCCTTCAGGAGGGCTTCGTCGCGAGCGACGGCTTCCTTCCAACCGAGGTTGGCGATCTTCAGGCAGTACTTCATCGTGACGTTGGTCAGCGCGTACGTGCTGGTGCGCGGAACCGCGCCCGGCATG
Source organism: uncultured Bacteriovoracaceae bacterium (assembly GCA_964478745.1). GTDB lineage: Bacteria > Bdellovibrionota > UBA1018 > UBA1018 > UBA1018 > CAYZKI01. Next base: position 6,556 of record CAYZKI010000157.1, on the reverse strand, counting down.
TTCGGGACCGCGTAGTGGATCACGCCGTCGACCGTGTAGGTCGGGTGCTCATGGCTGGTCGGACGGCAGGTCTCGACCGAGCCGCCCTGGTCGACCGCGACGTCGACCACGACGCCGCCCGGTTGCATGCGGGAGATCATCTCGCGGGTCACGAGCTTCGGGGCCTTCGCGCCCGGGACGAGGACCGCGCCGATGACGAGGTCGGCCTGCGTGACGACGCGCTCGACCTGCTCGTTGTTCGAGTAGAGGGTCGTCACTTCGTTGCCGAAGATGTCCGAGAGGTAATCCAGGCGATGGACGTTCACGTCCATGATCGTGACCTTCGCGCCGAGGCCGACGGCCATCTTCGCAGCGTTCACGCCGACGACGCCGCCGCCGAGAACGACGACGTTCGCGCGCTCGACGCCCGGCACGCCGCCCATGAGGACGCCCTTGCCGCCGTGATCATGCTGAAGGTAGGTCGCGCCGATCTGAGTGGCCATGCGACCCGCGACCGCGCTCATCGGAGCGAGGAGGGGGAGCGAGCCGTCGGCGGGCTGGATGGTCTCGTAGGCGATGCCGACGATCCGGCGCTCCATGAGAGCCTTGGTCAGGCGCTCGTCGGCGGCCAGGTGGAGGTAGGTGTAGAGAATCTGGTTCTCGCGAAGGAGAGGATACTCTTCCGGAAGGGGTTCCTTCACCTTCACGATCATCTCGGCCTTGTCGTAGATTTCCTTGGCGGTCTCGTGGATCGTCGCTCCCGCCTTGCGATAGTCTTCATCGGAGATCCCGGCGCCGATGCCGGCATTGCGCTGAACGAGGACTTTGTGTCCCGCCTGGGTCAGCGCGCGAACGCCGGCGATCACCATGCCGACGCGGTTTTCCTTGTTCTTGATCTCCTTCGGTACGCCTACGATCATGTGAGTCTCTCTCCTAAGTGTGAGTCCGTAGTAATCTTCAAGCGGTCGTGATCTTCAACCCGTCGTAAGCCAGGAAAACCCCCTTCGGCAGTTTCCGTGACCACTTCGCGTACTCGAAGTCGTGTCCCAGGTGCGTGAGGAAGGTCTTCCGCGGACGCAGCTGAGAGATGGCCTCGAGCGCCTGGTCCAGATTGAAATGGGTGCCGTGAGCTTCGAGCCTCAGGCAGTCCAGGACCAGACAATCCAGCCCCTTCAACAGTTCCAGTGATTCTGACGGTATATAGCTGGTATCCGTGACGTAGGCAATCGAGTCGATGCGGTACGCCAAGACCTCCTTGGATCCGTGTTTCAGCGGAATCGGGAGGACGGGAACCCCCTGGATATCGAGGGGTTTACGCGGGGAGTAGTCTCCAGCTTCGATGGAATGCAGCACGAGGCGCGGGATCCCGCCCCCTTCGACGTAGGCCGGGGGGTTGAACACGTAATCGAAACGGACGGGCAGCTCGGAGGCGGTCCAGGCGTTGCCGTAAACCGGAATCTCGGTTCCCTGAAGGTAGTTGTAGCTCCGGAGCTCATCGATCCCCAGGACGTGGTCCGAATGAGGGTGCGTGTAAAGGACGGCATCGACGTGCAGGATCTTGTGACGCAGGGCCTGCTCGCGCAGATCGGTCGACGTGTCGATCAGAATGCTCTTGCCGCGGCTCTGAAGCCAGGCCGACGCGCGTAGTCGCCGGTTCTTCGGGTTTCGGGAGCGGCAAACCCGGCAGTCGCAGCCGATCAGGGGGACGCCGGTCGAAGTTCCGCAGCCCAGGATCGTAAGGGAAGTTCGGCGCGCTTTCATTCGGCTGCCACTCTCCCACGAAACTCGAAGGCTGGGGAGATAAGACTTTCCCTTCTCGGATCGCAACCTTCATGCTTTCATTAAAGAATGCGTCACCTTTGGAGCGCGATGGCTTTGGGCTTGGCTTTGACCGCTTTGCCAGCCCAGGCGGCGGGTCCCAGTCCAACTGGGATGTTCGGTTCGCGCGAGTGCGCCGGCCGGGTGCGTTACGGGGGCGGGGTTTTCGGCGGCTACAACTACCTGCTCGCGGGCTACGAGAACTACGGAAGCCTCTGGACCGGTGGCGTCGATCTCATCGCGATCAAAAAGCTGACCTTCCGTGACAAATCGAAAGGCCCCGGCTACCGCGACTGCCGCGACAACCTCGGCGTGCGCTTCTCCTTCGCTTATGCACCTGTCGCCGTTCCCGAGGGGAACTACAACGTCAGCCAGGATTATCTCTCGGTCTACTTCACCGTCTTTTACCGCTTCGGAAGAGGAGAGGTCGCGGACAGCCCGTCGGGCTGGTTTCCATTCGTGGGAGGGGGCATGGGCCTGGCTTTCGATCGCACGAGCGCGAACTCGCCGGCGAGCGGCGAGCTGAGCGGGACGGCCTCGATGCTCACCTTGAACCTGGTCGGCGGATTCCTCGGACCCGAGGTTTTCAAGAACGTCCGGTTCGTTCCCGAGGTGAGAGTCAACGCGCTCGCGCTCGCCCGCGGTTTCAACTTCCAGACGGCGGGCCTGGTCTCCCTGGCGTACTGGCCGGATACGCGCCTTCCGGAGGTCCTGCAATGAGAATGAGAATGAACCTTTCGTGGAGGAAGCTCCGGGTCCCGGTCATCGCTTCCGCGGCGGTCCTGGCCATCGTGGTCGCGTGCGCCCCGATGAGCACGCCCGAGCTCGCCTCGCTTCCCGGCGGGACGACGTCGGTGACGGCGCGGATCGTCCAGATCGAGACCGCGGACGAGCCGTACATGCGGCTTTTCGCCTACATCACCGATCAGGCTTCGACGCCGCACACGTCCTTCAAGATCGGCAACTTCGTCGTGAGCGAGTACGAGCGCCCGGTTCCGGTCATCTCCCAGGGGATCGTCGACGATCCTTATTACGCCGTCCTGATCATCGACCGGAGCGGCAGCATGGGGTCCTCGGGCGAGGCGGCCTCCGAGGCGGCCAGCATCGACTTCGTCAACGCGCTTCCCGAGGGCTCCAACATCGCGTTGATCGAGTTCGACGACGAGGTCACGGTGACGCTGACCTTTACGACCGACAAGACCGCCGTGATCAATGCCATCAACGCGGGAACGATCGACGGAATGACCGCCATCTACGACGCGATCGCCGCGGGAGCGGAGCTCCTGAGGGACGTCGAAGGCCGGAAGCTCCTGGTGGCGCTCACGGACGGCGAGGACAACTCGAGCGCCAACACGCTGGACAGCGTCATCACCATCGTCAACTCGGCCGGGCTCAGCGCGAACACCGTGACCCTCGACACGGGCACCACGATCGACACGACGCCGATGCAGAACATCGCGTCCCAGACGGGTGGCACCTACTTCGCGACGACGACCGGCCTCGATCTCTCGGCCGCGTTCCTCGCCGCCATCGACGTCTTCGAGAACCTGGTCTACGTGAAGTACCGCCAGCGCAAGGAAGGCGACGTGAAGCTCTACCTGAACTACGGATCACTCACCGCGACCGCGACGAAGAGCTTCCCCGAGGAGCCGACGGCCAGCCCGACTCCCTCCGCCTTGCTGGTTGACTCGCCTTGACGCACGCGATTACATCAGGGGCTCATGATGGATAGCGGGATGCGGGCGCTCGTGACCGGCGCGAGCGGATTTCTCGGAAGCACTCTGATCGAAGAGCTCTGCCGGCGCGGGCACGAGTCGCATGCGCTGCTTCGCTCGAGCTCGAGCACGGCGAACCTGGAGGGATGCGCCTTCGCGAAGGTGGAGGGCTCGCTCGGCGACTTCGAGTCGCTGAAGCGCGCCGTTCGCGACGTCGACGTGGTCTTCCACCTGGCCGGAGTGACGACCGCGCCGAACCGGGCCGCCTACTTCGAGCACAACGCCGCGGGAACCGAGCGGGTGGCGCGCGCGGTCGCCGAAGCGAACCCGAAGCTCAAGCGCTTCGTCCTGGTGTCGAGCCTCGCCGCGGGCGGGCCGTCCTCGGCCCAGGGGCCGCGCGCGGAGACGCACGAGGACGCGCCCGTTTCGGATTACGGCCGCAGCAAGCTCCAGGGCGAGCGGGAGCTTCTGAAGTTCAAGGACGCGTTTCCCGTGACCATCATCCGCCCGCCGATCGTCTACGGCCCGCGCGACAAGGCGGTCTTCACCGTGATCCAGACGGTCGCGGGGGGCCTGATGCCCCTCGTCCGCGGCGCGGGGCAGGGAGGGCACAAGTTCTACACCTCGGTGCATTCGCGCGACCTGGTCCGCGCGCTCGTCCAGGCCGCCGAAGCGAGCCAGGTCCCCTCGGGCGAGGTCTTCTATGTCTGCGCCGAGGAGATCCACACCTATCTCGACCTGCTCGAGTCGATGGCGGCCGCGCTGGGGAAGAAGGCCTACCGGCTCCCGATTCCCCGCTTCGGGGTGATCGCCGCGGCGGCGGGGATGTCGGCGCTGGGAAAGATCACCGGCAAGAGCTACCCTTTGAACTGGGACAAGTTGAACGAGCTGCTTCCGGATTACTGGACCTGCTCGCCGAAAAAGGCCCAGACGACTCTCGGATTCAGGGCCGAGTTCAACCTCCGCGAAGGAATGGCGGACGCGATACGCTGGTACAAGGAAAGAGGATGGCTTTGACGCTCAAGAAATCGCTCGGGAGGCTGATCCTGGTTCTCGTTCTCGCCGGAGCCGCGGGCGCGGGCTTAAGCTCCTGCCGGGAAGGCGGCGGGACGCTCGCCGCGGGCCTCGGCGTGAACTTCAAGCTCGACGAGCGCACGCTCTCCAATGGCCTCAAGGTCATCATGATCGAGGACCACACCGTTCCGATCGTCACCTATCAGACCTGGTTCAAGGTCGGTTCGGTCGACGAGAAGCCCGGCCGTACCGGTCTCGCGCATCTCTTCGAGCATCTGATGTTCAAGGGAACCCCCAAGTACGGAGCCAAGCAGTTCTTCGAGCAGCTCGAGGCCAAGGGCGCCGAGGTGAACGCGTTCACCACGCGCGACTATACGGTCTACTACCAGAACTTCGTGCCGAGCCTGCTCGAGCGGGTGGTGGATATGGAAGCGGACCGGATGACGAACCTCATCCTCGACGACGACGTGCTGAAGACCGAGCGTCTCGTCGTGATGGAGGAGCGCAGGCTCCGCACCGAGAACTCGCCCGACGGCAGGATCCAGGAGGCGCTTTGGGAGCTCGCCTTCCAGTTCCATCCTTACCGCTGGCCCGTGATCGGCTACCCCGCGGACCTCATGGCGGCCGAGGTCGAGGATCTCAAGGC
>CAYZKI010000157.1:0-1374 GCA_964478745.1 uncultured Bacteriovoracaceae bacterium | reverse complement strand
CTACACGACCTTCTACCAGCCGGAGAACGCCGCGGTCGTGATCGTCGGCGACATCGATCCCGACAGGACGTTCGAGCTCATCAAGCGGCACTACTCGCCGATCGAAGGGAAGAAGCGCCCGAAGCGCTCGATCAAGCGCGAGCCCGAGCAGAAGGAGGAGCGGCGCCTGACCCTCTATGACCACGTCGCGGCCCAGCGATTCGCGCGCGCCTACCACGTCACCTCCGCGACCGACGACGACTCGTTCGCGCTCGACGTGCTTTCGAACATCATGTTCGAGGGCACGAGCTCCCGCGCGTACCGGAGGCTCGTGGAGGAGAAGGACCTGGCCGTCGGGGTCTCGGGAAGCGCGTATACGCCCACGTTCCCGGGCCTGTTCATCATGTCGGCCACGATGAAGGGCGAGCTCTCCGCCAGCCTCGCCGAGGAAGAGCTCGACCGCCTCATCTCCGAGATGCAGGAGAAGGACGTGAGCGAGGAGGAGATCTCCGTGGCCGTGAAGCAGCTCACCGTGGAGCTCATCGACAGCGTCCGCACGCCGCACGGCCTGGGCCAGCTGATCGGAACGGTTCAGTCCATCCTCGGGGATCCCAAGCGATTCGAGGAGGACCTCGTCAAGTACACCCGGGTGAGGGCCTCGGACGTGAGGCGGGTCGCGCAGAAGTACCTGATCCCGAACAACCGGTCGGTCGTGGTGATGATGCCCAAGCCCGCCGCCCCGCCCGCGAAGCCCACGCCTAAAACCAAGCCTGGAAAGACGGGGAAGAAGACATGAGAAAGTCCCTCAGTTCGATGACGTCGCTTGGCCTGGCCGCGGGGGCACTCCTCTGCCTCGCAGCGGCTCCGGCTTCGACTCCGGCTCCGGCCCCGGCCTCGAGCCCGGTGGCGAGCGTCGCCGAGAAGATCGTCCTTCCGACTCCGGAACTCGAGACGCTTCCCAACGGGCTCACGCTCGCGTGGTTCGTGAGCGACAAGCTTCCGATCGTGGATCTGGCGGTCCTGGTCCAGTCCGGCCACCGGGATGATCCCACCGGAAAGAGCGGGACCTCCGAGCTCGTCGCCGCATCGCTGGATCGCGGCGCCGGCGGAATGACCGAGGCGGAGATCTCGCGGGCCGTGGAGATGCTCGGAGCGAGCCGTTATGCCTCGGCCGACGAGGATTCCTTCAATGTCGGCATGCACGGCCTCGCGCCCGACGCCGAGCGCCTGCTCGAGATCCTGGGCAAGCTCACCACCCAGCCGCAGTTCCCGCCCGCCGAAGTGGCGCGCGAGCACGCGAGGCTTCTCGATCGCTGGCGCCATATCGGGGATTACGGCGAGACGCTGGCCGCGATCACGTATCGAAGGCTGCTGAGCGCGGGGACGCCCTATGGC
>CAYZKI010000156.1:0-7725 GCA_964478745.1 uncultured Bacteriovoracaceae bacterium | reverse complement strand
ATCTCGAGCTCGCTCGATCCCGCGTAGGGCTTCGCGACGGGTGAGGACGACGCGAGAAGCGCGGACTTTCCGAACGTGGTCGAGCTCATCCCGAGCGGAAGAAGCAGCTTGTCGCGCGCGAGGTTCTCCCAGGTATCGCCGGCTGTCTGCTCGGCGAGGTGGCCGGCCACCATGTACATCAGATTGTTGTACACGATACCCGTCCGGAAGCCCCTGCCGGGGCGCGTGTCGGGCTCGAGGTGCTTGAGCCGCGCGAAGATCTCCGCACGGCTGTAGGAAGTCAGCGCTGCCATGCCGTCGTGCGGGGGCATGCCCGTCCGGTGAGCGAGGAGGTCGATCGGCGTCGCCTGGTTCATCGCGACCGCGTCCGCGAGCTCGAAAGCAGGAAGGCGCGATTTCACCGTCTGACCGAGCTGGACGAGCCCATCTGCCTCCAGCCGCGGGAGAAGGGCGGCGGTGAACGCCTTGGTCGAGGAGCCGATCGGCATGACCGTATCGGCCGTGAACGGGAGCGAGCTCTCGCGGTCACGCAGGCCGTAGCCTTTGGCGAGCAGGATCGCGTCCTTCTCGACGACCAGCACCCCGACGCCCTGGTTCGGGACGGCGCCGCTCGTGGCGACGGTCTCCCGGACGAGCGTGTCCAGGCTTTCGACGGATTGGCCCGTGCTCTCCGTGCGGGAGCAGGAGGAAAGGCAAGCCAGGACCGCGAGGGAAAAGAAACCCCGAAAAAAGCGGAACTTCACGCCTCCATTATCTCATTCTCCGCGGCCCTCGGCACCCGGAGCAAAGACAAAGTGTTTCCGGGACATGCGCGCGCCTGTGTCCTCCCCGACCCGGCCCGACCCGGAAACAGTCGGCCGGCCTCAGTCGGTCTCGAAGTTCGACGCCTGGTAATCCGCCCACGCGCGGTGGAAGTCCGCGAGCGCGTCGACGGCGCGGACCTTCGCGTCGGCCGTCGCCTGCTCGCGCAGGTTCACCGTGAGCACGTTGCTGTCGCCGTGCCTGAACTTGATGCGCTCGGCCTCCTCGACCTCCGTCGCGAGCTCGACCTCCTTGCGGGTCATCTCCACCCGGCGCCTGGCCGCCTCCATGGCCTGCAACGAGTCGGCGAGCGCCATCCTCACGCGGTCGCGGGCCAGGACCTGCTGCGCCTCGAGCTTGACCCTCTGGGCTTCGGTCCCCTCGAACCTTCCCCGGGCCGACCGGAACAGGAGCGGCACCTCGAGCTGCAGTCCCGCGCGGTACTCGGTGATCCCCTTCCTGAGGCTCCCGGCGCCGTAATCCTTCGAGACGCTCAGCTCGGCGTCGAGCCTCGGCAGGATCGCGTTCCTGGCGAGACGCCGCTCCACCTCGTTCTGCTCGATCTGCGCCCGGATACGGCTGATCTCGGGATGGAGCGCCGGACGGGCCTCGGGGATCGCGCGCGGAAGCTCGAGGCCCTTCGCCGGAAGCTCGTCGAAGTGCGGCACGCGCGGCCTGCCCTGCGCGTCCCGGAGGAAGATCGAGAGCTCCAGCGCCGCGCGTTCCAGGCCGCGGATGGCCGAGATCAGGCCCGCGTCGCGCTGGATGACGCTGCGCTGGTTGTCCGTTCTCTCGATCCGGGCGGCGTCTCCCCGCCGCACGCGCGCCTCGAGCGCCCGGTCGCGATCGTTCGCGAGCTGGACGAGCGATCGCGCGATCGCGAGCCTCTCGCCCGCCGCGAGCCACTCGACGTACCGGAACGTGGCCTGCCTCCGCGACTCGATCTTCTGCAGCTCGAGCGATGCTTCGGACGCCTCGAGCGCCCTCTCTCCCGAGGCCAGCCGCGCGCGGCGCTCGTCGGTCGCGCCCCCGCGGAGGATCGGCACCTGCGCGCCCGCGCGCAGCTCGCCTTCCGAGTTCGTCAGGAGCTTCTCGTCGTAGGGCCCGAAACTTCCGCGTCCCTGGCGGTAGCCCGTGAAAAGCCGCGCGCCCCAGTACGGCGTGGCCTGCTCGATCGCGACGTCAAAGTGGCGGTTCTCGTACTCGCCCGAAGGCTGGGCCTGGTAGCCCGACCTCAGCGTCGGATCGAAGCCGCCGCGCGCGGAAAGGAGGTCCGCCTCGGCCTTCTCCCGGTCCTGGACCGCGGCGCGGATCAGCGGATAATGCTGGTCGACCGAGCTCAGCACCTCGGAAAGCGTGACGGAGCTTCCGGAAGCGCGGGCCACGGGCGCGGCCGGATGAGCGAGAAGCAGCGCGAGCGCGCAGACCGCGAGCGCCCTCACTTGTCGGCTCCTTCCTTCGGAGCCTCCCGGGGGCTGTCCCACAGATCCTCCCGCATCTGGTCTTCCTTGAGCGACGGCGGGAAACCGTTGAACTGGCGCCACAGCTCGTAGCCGAGCGTCACCTGGTCGAGCAGGATCCAGCCGTTGGCGCGCACTCCCTGGCGCAGGTAGCGCGGCGACGGCCAGCGCTCCCCTTCCTGCGGGACGACGACGACACGGAACTTCCCGTAGCCGTTGTCGGCGGGGTCGATGAACGAGACCAGGCCGCCGAAGGTGCCGACGGCGACCGAGGGCCAGCCGCTGAACTGGATCGCGGGCCAGCCCTCGAACTGGAGCCTGACCTGCCGGCCTTCCTGGATCAGGGGAATGTCGTTGCCGCTCACCCAGATCTCGACGGCGCGTGACTGCGTCTCGGGAACGATCACCGCGAGGACGTCACCCGGCTTCACGAGCTCGGACTCCTGGCCCGCCATCCGGCGGAGGATCGTGCCCGAACGCGGGGCCTTGACCGACTGCACGCTCTGGCGCGCGAGCCTTACCTCGATGCGCGAAAGCTCGGCGCTCCCCGTGGCCTCCTCGGCCAGATAGCGCGCGTACTCGAGCTCGGCCTGCTCGTAAGCCCGGCGCGAGCTCAAGCCCTTTTCGAAGAGCTCTTTCTGCCGGTCCACGTTGATCTTGGAGGTCGTCGACGCAAGGCGGGCGGCCCGGAGCCGGCGATGCACCGCCTCGCGCTCCGATTTCAGGCGGGAGAGGATCTCCGGGTCGTTGTCGAAGATCTCGACGATCGGATCCCCTTCCTTGACGATCGAACCCTCGTGGACGAACCACTTGCCGAGGCGTCCTTCGACCGGGGCATCGATGTTCTGCTGGCGGTCGTTCGGGGAGTAGGCCACCACTCTTCCGGTTCCGCGCGACGTCTGCTGCCATGGCACGATGGCCAGCGCGATCATGCTGAAGACGAACGCGCCGGCCAGGATCCTTCCGAGTATCCTCGGCGTGGGACCGGAGCGGACCAGCTTCAACGAGCTCAGCCTGGCCGCTTCCGCCTCGGGAAGACGATAGATCATGGCCGCACCTCCGTGCTCCGGTCGGTGTAGAGCTTTCCTTCGTCGACGCGGATCACGCGGTCGCAGAACGAAAGCTCGTAGGAGTCGTGGGTCGTCAGGACGAGCGTCCACGGCGCGTCCTTGCGGAAGAGAGTGCGGAGGATGATCTCCTTCGACTCGGGATCCAGGTTCTCGAGCGACTCGTCGAGCAGCAGGAGTCCGGGTTTGCCGACGATGGCGCGCGCGAGCATGAGCCTTTGCGACTGGCCGGCCGACAGCGGGCTCTGGCTCCCGCTCATCTCGGTGAGAAGGCCGTCGGGAAGCTGCGAGATCTCCTCCAGCAGCCCGACCTCAGCGAGGGCGTTGCGCGCGTCCTCGATGGTGATGTCCCTCCGGCCCACCCGGATGTTCTCGAGCACCGTTCCGTCGAAGATCTCGATGTCGCGCACGAGCGCGATCCGTTCGCGGATCTCCTCGAGCCGCACCTCCCTCAGATCGACGCCGTTGATCTCCACGGCGCCGCTGCTGGGGTGCCTGAGGCCGACCAGCAGATCGAGCAGCGTGCTCTTGCCGGAGCCGTTCGCCCCGTTGATTCCGAGCTTCGTGCCGGGCTCGATGTCGAGGTCAGCCTGGGAGAGCGCGCTCGTGACGCCCGAGCTGTAGCGGAAGCTCAGGTTCCTCACGCTCACGCCGTAGGGGCCGCTCCCCTCCCTGCTCCTCTCCCCGTGCTCGCGCTCGAGCGGGAGATCGAACAGATTCCCCAGCTTGTCGACCGAGGCGACGAGGTCGTAGAAGCTCTCGAGGTGCTTCCCGAACTTCGCGAAGCCCGAGACGACCATCGTGACGACGATCTCGGCCGCGACGAGCTGCCCGAGGGTCAGCTGCTTCTTGATGACCAGAAAGCTGCCCAGGCCCAGCAGCAGGCCGCTCACGGCGGTCTGCACGAGCAACGTGCCGCCGATCTGCCTGACCAGCACGCGGAAGTGGGCCTTTCTCGCGCTCAGATACTCAAGAGTCACCTCGTTCGCTCGATCGAGGGCGTGTCGCGCCCCGCCCGAGAGCCTGAACGCCAGCGGATTCCGGGCGATCTCCTCGAGCCACGCGGCCACCCGGTACTTGGCCTTCGACTCGGCCACGCTCGTGCCCACGGCATGCCGCGCCGGAACCCAGAGCACCACCGCGATGGAAAGCACGAGCAGGATGTCGAACACCAGGAGCAGCGGGTGGTAGAACGCGAGCAGCACGAGCCCGATCGCCGCCTGGAGCACGATGGCCAGGCCGTCGAGCAGCATGAGTGCCGCGGACTTCTGCACCGTGAGCACCTCGAAGAAGCGATTGACGAGCTCGGTGCTGCGGCTCCGGTCGAAGGCTTCGATCTTCACCCGCGGGAGCCGGTAGGCCAGGTCGAGCGAGATGCGGGCGAAGATCCTCTGCTGGATCTTCTCGACGATCGTGGTCTGGATGACCCTCAGGATGGACGCCACGCCGAGCATCAGCAGGACGACGACCGTCAGCACCACGATCGGCTGAAGGAGCGAGTTGAAGGCCACCGTGTTGACGAGCGACTGGGCGGCGATCGGCACCACCAGCGAGAACACGCCCACGGCGACGCCGTAGACTATGACGAGACCGATGTCCTCCCTTTCGGCGATGACGATCCGCCAGAGGCGCTGCAGGGGCGGGACTGTCTCTTCCTGAGAACGATCGCGCGAGGCCATACTTCACCCTCACTTCCGGCTGTTTGTATCGGGCCGTATCAAAGCTTTTGGCCGGCCAGGGCCCCGGGCGTACGTCCGGACCTCGTCGCCCAGAGCGACAGGGCCACGGACCCCAGGATCAGGGCCGAGATGATCCCGAGCGAAAGGCCGATCGGGAACTTGCCTCCGAAGAGGTCGTTGAGCCAGGTCATCTTCAGGCCGACGAACACGAGCACGGACGCGAGGCCGTACTTCAGATACACGAAGCGGTCCACGACGCCGGCGAGCATGAAGTAGAGCGAGCGGAGACCCATGATGGCCAGGATGTTCGAGATGAACACGATCATCGGCTCGCGGGTGATGGCGAAGATGGCCGGGACCGAGTCGACGGCGAAGATGATGTCGGTCAGCTCTACGAAAACGAGCGCGACCAGCAGGGGCGTTCCGTACCGGACACCGTTCCTGACGGTGAAGAACTTCTGCCCGTCGAACTCGGTCGTCACGGGAAGGAAGCGCTTGAGGACCCGCATCTGCCAGCTGTGCTCCGGATCCGTGGGCTTCGGGGCGATGAACATCATCTTCAGGCCCGTCAGGATGAGGAAGACGCCGAACAGCGTGACGATCCAGTGATAGGCCATGAGCTGCGAGCCCAGGGCGATGAATATGCCGCGGAAAACGATGGCACCCAGGATGCCGAGAAAGAGAACCCGGTGCTGGTAGATGGCCGGGATCCCGAACGCCGCGAACACCATGACGAAGACGAAGATATTATCGACCGCGAGGGCCTTCTCGATCACGAAGCCGGTCAGGAACTCGAGCCCCACCCTCGAAGCCTCGGCCTCGGGGTCGAAGCCCGGGATCGACGTGTAGCGGGCGTCGGTCGAGAACTTGTACTGCGCGTACTTATAGAAGGCGAGATTGAACAGAAGCGAGAGCCCGATCCAGAACGCGCTCCAGGCGCTGGCCTCCTTGAACGTGACGACGTGGGCGCTCTTATGGAAGACCCCGAGGTCCAGGGCGAGCATGATCGCCACGAAAGCCAGGAATCCGGCGTAAAGCCACCAGTACTCGGAAAAAGGAAAGAGCAACTCGTTCATGATCCAAATTTTCGATCATCGGCCTGCTTTGCTCCAATAGATAAATAAATCCATCTAATTCGCTTTAAGCGAATTGTCCGGTCTGACACGGATGTTTTCCCGATAGAATATGATAATTTGGGGTCCATGGATAACTGGCTCAATTACCATCATCTTTACTATTTCCGAACCATCGCCGCCGAAGGCAGCATCGCGAAGGCAGCACAGAAGCTCCGCCTCGGCCAGCCTACCCTCTCGGCGCAGCTCAAGCAGCTCGAGGAGAAGATCGGCATGCAGCTGTTCGAGCGCCAGCACAAGAAGCTGATCCTCACCGAATCGGGCCGCATCGCGCTCGAGTACGCGACCGAGATTTTCCGCATGGGCTCCGAGATGATCGAGGTGCTCAACGACCGCATCGCGCCGACGCGCGTGCACGTGCAGCTCGGGGCGCTCGACAGCGTTCCCAAGCACATGATCTACAGGCTCGTCGACGCGGCCTACAAGACAGGTCCTTGCTCCGTATCGATCCTGGAAGGCGGCGACGACGAGCTGCTCCGCCTGCTGCTGGGACACAAGATCGACCTTCTTCTGACGAACCACCTGCCTTCGGTTTCCGACGGGAAGAAGGTGTTCGTGAAGTCGCTCGCCAAGCTGCCGGTCGTGGTCTGCGGATCGCCCCGCTTCGCGGCTCTGAAGAAGGGATTCCCGAAGTCGCTCGACCGCGCGCCGTTCGTGCTCCCGACCGAGCACAGCCGGCTGCGCAACGACCTGACTCATTACTTCCGGACCCAGGGCATCTCTCCCGACGTCGTCGGCGAGACCCAGGACACGAGCTTGCTGAAGATCATGGGCGGCAAGGGAGTCGGCCTCATCCCGCTGGCGGAGATGGCCGTCCAGTCGATGATCAAGAAGGGAGAGCTCGTGAAACTCGGCACGCTCGAAGGCGTGCACGAGGAGCTTTACCTCGTCACCGCGTCCCGCAAGATCGAGAACCCGATCTCCTCGGCGCTCCTGAAGAAGTTCCACCTCTAGCTTCGATCCGATCGAAGCTGCAGATCGAAACTATCGTCTGTTCCGATCCTCGCCGTTTTGAAACCATGAACGCAGGAGGATCGACGATATGATGAACCTTCAGCTTTACTCGTCACGCGAGGCGATCGAGCAGAACCTGTTCGAAAGCAGGCGTCGCGAGCTTTGCGTGTCCATTTACCTTCCCCGGCAGTCGCCCATGGTGAGCACGGCACAACGGAAGTTCCAGCTCATCAAGCTGCTCAAGCAGGCCGAGCGCCTGATCGCGCGCGATCACGGGCCGGAGCGGGCCCGGCGCCACATGGCGGGGCTCTGGACCTCCGATCCCATGAAGCTCCTCGACGAGTCCGGCCATGCGATCGCGTTGTTCCACGACGCCGAGTTCACCGGAGCGCTCACCATGCCGATCGAGGTGCCCGAGCGCGTGGTGGTCGCCAACAGCTTCCACATCAAGCCGGTGCTCATCTGGCTGCAGACGGCACCGCACTATTACCTGATCAGCCTATCCGCCAGGCAGGTCAAGCTCTACGAGGGCTCGCCGTGGGACCTCAACCTGATCTCGGTGATCCATTCCCCGTGGCAGGCAGACCCCGAGGACCCGCGGAGATCGAGGAGAATCACTTCACGCATCGCC
>CAYZKI010000155.1:4831-7728 GCA_964478745.1 uncultured Bacteriovoracaceae bacterium | reverse complement strand
CGTCCTCCCAATAGGACAGCGAGGGACGCGAAAGCTTCTGCGACACCCCCGTCTTGGCGGCTGGCGTGAACAGCGATTTTTCGATCTGCATGAGTCCGTCCAGAGTAGCAGATCCGTCCTCGGGACCTAAAGCCCCGGTGAGGCCGGGAATGCGGGGCGAGGAGTTCGGGCGAGCGGCCGGGCTCGAGGATTCGATCGTCATCTTCATGCCCTCGCTTTCTTGCGGCGCTCTTTCGCGATCGTGATGCGCGGATCGATGATGCCGTAGGCGATGTCCACGGCGATGACCATGAACACCAGGAACGACGCGTAGAACACCGTCAGGCCCATGATGACCGTGTAGTCAAGCTGTTGGACCGCCTGGACGAAATACCGTCCCAGGCCGGGGATGGCGAAGACACTCTCGACGACGAACCCGCCCGTCGTGATCGTCGCGATAGCGGGACCGAGCACCGTGATGACCGGGAGGATCGCGTTGCGCAGCTGGTGCGAGAAGAAGATCCGGACCGGGCCGCAGCCCTTGGCCTTGGCCGTGCGGATGTAATCCAGGTTGACCACGTCCAGGAGAGAGGTCTTCATCAGTCGCGTGAGGAAGGCCATGGTCGAAAGCCCGAGAACGAGCGAAGGCAGGAGCGCGTGCTTCCAGGTGCCCCAGCCGCCGACGGGCAGGAAATCCCCGCGGATCTTGTTGACCTCCGTGATCCCGTACTGGCTGAGCGCCGCGAACACGAAGCTCGGGACCGAGATCGCCAGGATCACGTAGAACATGATGGCCCGGTCGGGCGTCCGGTTGCGGTAAAGCGCGGTCAGCGAGCCGAACAGGATGCCGCCGCCCGTGGCCACGATGAGCGCCGCGACGCCGAGCAGGGCCGAGATCGGGAAATGATCCCGGATGATGTCGTTCACCGAGCGGTTCTGCTGGGTGAAGGAGATCCCGAAGTCGCCCTTCAGCATATTGCCGATGTACAACCCGTACTGGACGAGCACGGGCTTATCGAGCCCGTACTTCGCCTCGAGATTGGCGCGGATCTCGGGCGTGGTGGCCTTGTTGCCCGAGATCGGATCGCCCGGGACGAAATGCATCGCCGCGAACGTGACGGTCGCGATGAAGTAGACGGTGATCAGGCCGGCTAGGAGTCGTTTGACGATATATTCAACCATACTGCCGAAGGATCTCCAGATGCGGGTTCCTGATCACCGTACTTCGATTCGCTATTCCTTGATGGTCACGAAGGTCAGGTCCGGATCCGGTCCGACCTGATGCCTGACGATGCCATCGACGCGCGGGCTCTTGACGTACATGATGGTGCGTTCATACGTCGGGAGCGCCGCGAGGTCGTCGAGAGCGATCTTCTCGGCGCGGGCCATCGCGTCCATACGCTTCTTCGGGTCCGACGTGCCCATCGCTTCGCGAATGGCCTTGTCGACTTCCGGGTTGCTGTACTTGCCGCGGTTGTTCTCGTTCCAGCTCGTCCACAGATCCGCGAAGGTCATCGGATCCGCGTAGTCAGGGCCCCAGCCGGCCGCGACGATATCGAAATCGCCGGCGGTCATCTTCGCGAGGCGCTGCTTGAAGATCTGCTTGTCGATGCGGAGCTCGATGCCCAGGCGCTGCTTGAAGATCGACTGCATGTACTCGGCTTCCTTCGCCGTCGTCGGCGTGTCGCCGGTCAGCCAGACGAGCGGCGGGATCGTGCCCCCCAGCTCCTTCTTGGCCGCTTCGAGGTACTTCTTGGCGGCGGCGAGGTCCATCTTCGTCCTCTGCACGGGGTACTCCGTGCGGAACTTGCCCTTCACGCCC
Organism: uncultured Bacteriovoracaceae bacterium; assembly: GCA_964478745.1. Lineage (GTDB taxonomy): Bacteria > Bdellovibrionota > UBA1018 > UBA1018 > UBA1018 > CAYZKI01. The sequence goes on along the minus strand of CAYZKI010000155.1, from coordinate 5,927 downwards.
TGCATCCACGTCGGGATCAGGCCGGTGCCGGGCTTGGTGCCCGGGATGCCGATCACGCGGGAAACCAGCTCCTGCGGGTCGAACGCGTGAGCGATCGCCTTGCGCAGGTTCTTGTTCGCCGTCGGGCGGCCTTCGCGGAAGTTGAACTCCATGAAGAACAGCGTTCCGTCGGAGAAGCTCGTCATCGCGAACTTCTCGGCTTGAGCCTTCGGAAGGTCGTCCTTGTTCAGAGTGAGCAGGTCGATCTTGCGATCCTTGAAGAAGTTGAAGCGCGCGCTCTGGTCCGGCGTGATGTACGGGACATCGATGCGTTCGAGCTTGATCTGCGCGGCATTCCAGTAGTTCTCGTTCTTCGCCATCTCGAGCGAAGCGCCGTGAACCCACTTGGTCATCTTAAACGGGCCGTTGCTGACGATGTCAGCCGCTTCGGCGTTGAAGCGGTCCTTCTTCGCCGTATAGACGTCCTCGCGCACCGGGTAGAAGGTCGCGAAAGCCGTGAGGCTGAGGAAGTGGCCTGCCGGGCGCTCGAAGGTCACCTTGAGGGTGCTGTCATCGACCGCGGTCACGCCAAGCTCGGTCGTCGGCATCTTGCCGCCCGCGATCGCCTCGGCGTTCTTCACGGGATACATGATGAACGCGTACTCGGAAGCGGTTTTCGGGTCGACCACGGTGCGCCAGCCGAAGACGAAGTCCTTGGCCGTGACGGGCTTGCCGTCGCTCCACTTGGCGTTCTTGCGGATCTTGAAGGTCGCGTCCTTGTCCGTGACCTTCCAGCTTTCGGCGACGCCCGGGACGATCTTGCCGTCCTTGCCGTAGCGGGTCAGGCCTTCCATGATGTGGCCGAGGATGAAGAAGCTTTCGGCGTCGGTCGCCTTGGTCGAGTTGAGCGTCGGTGGCTCAGTGGTCAGTGCGAGAGAAAGAGTTTTCGGATTTGCAGCGATTGCAGCGCCAGAGATGAGCTGCGCGATCGCGATAACAGCGAGAGTTTGAAATCGAGTTTTCATGACGAGTTTTTGAACCCCCCTAAGGGCTAAAGTGGAACAGAAATTTCGACTACGGGCGCCCGCGCTGCAAGGCGAACACCAAGCAAAACCCC
>CAYZKI010000155.1:0-4821 GCA_964478745.1 uncultured Bacteriovoracaceae bacterium | reverse complement strand
CGATTTCACGGAAATCCCAAGAGAATCGCTGAACCCTAGTAACAAACTGACACTTTAAATGTCTACAAAATGAGACCAATCGCCACGATCAGCCGTGCCACTTACCGTGGACCTGCTCGTGGGATCCCTTCCCACGCCCCTTATCGCAGCTTCTGACGCACCTGTCCAAACGAAAAAAGCCCGGATCCCCCGGTTTTTCCCTGGAATCCGGGCCTCTTAAATCAGAGAGCAAGGCCTCAGCTCGAGGAGTCCTCGAGCTCGACCCGGCGGTTCTTCATCCGGCCCTCGTCCGTGTCGTTGGAAGCCACCGGCCGCTCTTCGCCATGCGATTCCGTGCTGAGCTGCGCGGGCTTGGCGCCCCCCCGGATCAGGGCGGCCCGGACGGACTCGGCGCGCCGGCGGGAAAGCTCGCGATTGCTCGCGCTCGAGCCCAGGGCATCGGCGTACCCCTCGACCCGGATCCGCGCTTCGGGAGCCTGGGCCAGGGCCTTGCCCACTTCGGCCAGGCGTCTTTCGGTTTCACGCGGGAGGCGGGCGCTTCCGAGATCAAAGGTAATCGCGCCGTCCAGGTCCTTCAGCAGGGCTGCGAGACGGGCGCGGGAATCCCCGTTCGGAGCGGTCGAAGGCGAGGCCGGAGCCGCCCGCGAGGTCCTGATCGAGTCATCGCCCTCGTTGAACGCGTAGGAGTCGTAGTACTCCCGCGAAGCGTAGTTGCCCGCTCCGCCGCGCCGGACGGCTTCCTCGTGATCGACGAAATAGCCGCTTTCCACTCCCTGCTCGCGGCCCGCTTTGAATTCCCCGGTGGCGCATCCCGCGGCGGTGATCGCCAGGACGGAAGCCAGAATCACGTTCAAAACCATCTTATTCATGATCATTCCCTCGCAAACTGTGTCCCGGGTTCATACAGAGCAACCGGGATGCCATGCAAGGGCTAGAACACGATGTCAGACGGCCGGGTGAAGCGCGCGAGCTCGGAAAGCGTATCGAGCAGATCGCGGACCCGATATGCCTTCGCGTCCTTGAGGATGTAGCTGTGGTTATCCGACTGGCGGATCGCGATCGTCCGGGTAACCGAACCGGTGTTCACGCGGTACTGGGTGACCGGGAAATCGGCCCCCATCGGCGCGTTCGGCTCCTCGTCCACGAGCTGGTCGCCTTCGCGGATCTGCGAGATGGTCTGCTCGATGTCACGGATTTTGTCGGCGGAAAGCGTGGCGACCTGGGTGTCCTGCCTCTTCACGCCGGCGCGGCCACTGACGAAACGGTAGCTCAGGACTGTGCCATCGGTCTTGATCTTGAGACCGGAGCGGCTCGCCGCATCGGGGGCCATGAACCCACCCGAGGTCTCGACCTGGGCGACGACGTCAGCCGGAAGGACCGCCTCGCTGGCCAGGGCCGGCGCGTGAGCGAAGCCCGCCATCGTCATGAGGATTGCCGCGATCGAGTGGGTGTTTCTGGAGAAGCGTTTCATGGTTCGTGTGTCCTTCGTACGAACGCATGAGTATCTCCGAACCAAGATCAGAGGAACTTATTGTTTCCGATGGAAGTGGATCGGTCTTTCTTATGTTTCGCTGCGTTACAGGCCGGTAACGGCGCCGCCGCTGACGGAAACCGAGCCGAAGAAGTCGAGCGCACCACGCACCTCGTCCGGCGTGACAGTGGCCGTGCCCCGCTTGCCGACCTCGACGCCCGCGGCGAGGTTTCCGAGGATCGCGGAGTTCTGGATGCTCGCACCGCTGGCGAGAGCCATCGACAGCACGGAGATGACCGTGTCGCCGGCGCCGGAGACGTCGTAGACCTCGCGCGCGTAAGTCGGGATCAGAGTGATGACCGGGCTTCCGGCCTGGAAAATGGCCATCCCTTCCTTGCCCCGCGTGATGACGACATATTTCGCGCGCGTGACCTCGAGGATCGCGCGGCCGGCCGAAATGAGGCTCGCGTCGTCGCGGATCGCGATGCCCGAGAGCTTCTCCGCCTCCTTCGTGTTCGGCGTGAGCACGGTCGCGCCCCGGTAGAAATCGAGCGGAGTGCGCGGGTTCGGGTCGACCGCCACGAACCTCCCGGCCTTGCGGCAGATCGAGAAGACCTCGCGCGCGAGCGCCCGGGTCACCATGCCCTTGCCGTAGTCCTCGAGGATCACGCCGTCGACCCTGCGGACCAGCGCGCGGATCTTCGTCAGCAGCGCCCTCTCGGAAACGGCACCGAGCTCGTGCTTCGACTCGTAGTCGATTCGGAGAAGCTGCTGCCGATCGCTCACCACGCGCTCCTTGAGCACCGTGCGCCGGGTCGCATCGACGACCAGATGGTTCGAAACGATCGAGGCCGACCGCAAAAGGGCGCGGAAGTCCTGCGCTCCCCGGTCGCGCCCCACGAGGCCGACCAGGAACGGGATTCCGCCCAGGGTCTTCACGTTGTCCGCGACGTTCGCCGCGAGCCCGAGCTTGTGCTTCTCCTCCTGTACCCACACGACGGGCACGGGCGCCTCGGGCGAGATCCGCTCGACGTCGCCGATCGTGTAGCGATCGATGCCGACGTCACCGATGACCAGGATCCTCTTCCGGGAGAGATCGGCGAGAGCCTTTCGCAGGAGGGTCTTGTTCCAATGGGAAGGAGGTATGGTTTCGAACTTCGGCGCCTTCTTCGAGGAGCGGGACTGGGACATTCTCGGAGGTCTTTCTGCCCTTCGCGGCTTCGGCTCAGAGCTGATGGGTAGAGCTCGCTCCCGGGTCCTTCGAGCCGGGCTCGAGCATGATCTGGCAGGCGCGCAGCGCGCGCTGGACCGTGATCAGGCTCATGTCTGATTTTGCATCGGGCACGAGCACCCTGGCAAGCTCGGGGTTCTGCACGTAGGGGCCCCACCGCTCCGGGCTCTGAACGGCGATCGTGGGATAGAAGCAAACCACCTTGCGGCCGAGCGCCACGGCCAGGTGCAGGGGCCCCGTCGATGGAGCGACGACCAGGGAGCAGGAAGAGAAGATCCCGGCCAGGAAATCGAGCCCTCGGGCGTCGGGCGGGCCGTAGAAGATCGGCGCCTCCCTCCTTCCCCCCGTGCCTTCGCGGATCCGCTCGAGGAGCTCCCCTTCGGAAGGTCCCGCGGTCACCACGACGGGATAACCGTCCTTCATCAGCGCGCGCACCAGCTCCACGTAATTCGACTCGGGCCAGTTGAGGGCCGACCCCCCCATGCCGGGATGCACGGCGATCAAGGGTTTGGCCGGGCTCCACCCGCGCGACATGAGCCACTGTCGCGCGGAATCCGCCGCGGCGGGTAGCTGCGCGACCTGCACGGGAAGCTCGCGAGGCAGGATCCGGATCCCCAGCGGCTCCAGCAGCTTCAGATTGTAATCGGCCTCGTGCATCTCGACGCGGCTCCGGCGCTGGCGCACGCCCCGGTTGAAGTAAAGATACGTGTGAAGCTTGCTCAATGGCCCGATGCGAACCGGTATCCTCGCCCTCCAGACCGCCGCGGAAACCTCGCGCCTGCTCTGGAGAACGACCGCGACGTCGAAACTGCGCTCCTTGAGCAGCGCGACCAGCTTCCCGGGCTCCGTACCGGCGTCGATGAGCTCGTCCACTCCGGCCATTCCCTCGAAAAGCGGGAAGAGCAGCCTCTGGATCATGAAACTGATCCGGGCGTCAGGATACGCGGCGCGGAGCGCCGCCAGCACCGGTGTCGAGAGGATCACGTCGCCCAGGCGGTCCGGGCGAACCACCAGGATTCGGTTCACGGCTGCCCTTTGGATCCCGTGGCGGAGCCCTGGGCCGCGAGTCCGAGCTTCTCGCGCACGATCTTCTCGAGCTTGCCGACCACCTCGTCGAGCGTGAGAGACGTCGTATCGACTTCGACGGCTTCAGGAGCCTTTTTCAGCGGCGCGACGGACCTGGACATATCCGCGCGGTCGCGCTCGATGATCTGTTTCTTCACTTCCTCGAAAGATGGGGCATCCGCGCCCGAGGCCTCGAGCTCGATCAGGCGCCGCTTCGCGCGCTCCTCGGGCGACGCGTTGAGGAAGAACTTCACGTCAGCGTCGGGGAACACCACCGTGCCGATGTCGCGGCCCTCGAGGATGCTCGGGCCGGCGCAGCCGAGGCGCCTTTGCAGGCCCAGCAGCGAGGCACGGACCTCCGGAATGGCCGAAACCCGCGAAGCCGCCATGCTGACGTCGGGCGTGCGGATGAAGTTCGTGACATCCTTGCCGTCGGCGAAGATCCGGTTCGAGGGATTCTTCTTGGGATTGCGGCGGAACTCGAGGTGGACGGTCCTCGCGAGCTCGGCCGCTCGCGCGAGATCGGGCTCGCCCGAGTCGGACTGCTGGATCGCCAGCCACCCGATCGCGCGATAGAGGGCGCCCGTGTCCACGTGAACGAAGCCCAGGGCGTCGGCGAGCCTTCGCGTCGCCGAGCTCTTTCCGGTGCCCGCGGGGCCGTCGATCGCGATGACAGGGCCCAGCTTCGGAATCGCCATCTCGTCCGTCCTAGCCTCGCCCATTCGCTTTCCTCAGGAGCGCCTTCACGGCGAGCCGGTTCTCCTCCGGGGTGCCGATGCTGATTCGCAGATGGTCCATCAGGCCGTAGTTGGCGACCGGGCGGAAGATCACGCCGAGCTTCAGGCAGCGCTGGAAGCAATCCGGGCCGCTCTCGCCGAGCCCTTGGGCGACGTTGGCGAGCAGGAAGTTGCCCTGGCTGGGCAGGAACGGGACTTTGGCCTTCTTCAGGGCCGCTTCCCAGAACTTGAGGCCGGCCTGGTTCTGCTTGCGCGCCTTCGTCACGAACGCGCGGTCGGACAGCGCGGCCTCGCAGGCGCTGAGCGCGAGCGAGTTC
>CAYZKI010000154.1:0-7738 GCA_964478745.1 uncultured Bacteriovoracaceae bacterium | reverse complement strand
GTCTTACACACCGCGGTGCCATGGGTCAACTTTTGGAATTAACAGACCTTTCCGCTCCGGCTCCGGCCCTGCTACAATGGTTGTCCGGGGGTACGGTATGAAGGTTCATTGGATCGCCCTCTCCTTTCTATTCGCGTTGTCCGCGCCCGCGCGCGCTGATTCGCCTCAGCTCATGAAGCCCACAGAACCCGTCCGCGCCGCGATCGCGTCGCTGAAGGAAGCGCTTCGCAAGAACCAGCGGAAGGAAGTGGCCGAGATGGTTCGCTATCCTTTGAAGCACTCGCATTCGATCGCCGAGAGCCGCGCCCAGTTCCTTCAGAACTTCGGGAACTACTTCGATCGCAAGACGATCCGCAGGCTGCTCGGCGACGAATCGAAAGAGCTCCTTCATGACCCGAAAGGCTGGGGCGTCCTCAAGGGCGCGCTCTGGTTCGACGAGGAGGGAAAGATCGTGGCGATCCACCTCAAGTCGGACGCCTACCGGGCGCGGCTGGCGCAGGAGTTGAAGCAGGAGCTCGCCGGCCTCCACGCGGACGCGGGAAAAGGCGGGAGCGTGACGCTGGACTGCAGGACCCCGTCGACACGCGCGCTGATCCTGAGCGCCGATCTCTTCAAGCACCGCTTCATTGTCTGGAAGAAGGGCAAGAAGCTCTCGCAGAAGCCCGACGTGGTGATCAATTCGGGAGTGGCCATCGACGACGGGCGCGGCAACATGACCTACAAGTTCAGGAACAAGGACGTGAAGTACGAGGTGGCGCTGAACCAGGCGTGCAGCCTCGAAACGGCGGACAAGAACCTCGACGGCGAGTGTGACCGGACGGTCAGCGCGCGCCGCGAGGAAGGCGACTACGCGACGGAAGTCCTCGACGAGATCTGCGAGTGAGCGGCAAGCGCCAGTCTGGCGGGCGGCAACGGAAATGACGGGCTCCGCCCCTTTAGATCGCAGGAAGAACTCTGCTACTCTCGAGCGCCTCATGCGTACGCTCAAGATCAGCTTCAGCTACGAGAACCCCCTTCGAGCCAGATTCGATGACGGCTTCTTCGCCGCGCTTCCGAGATCGCCCGGCGTCTACTTCATGAGGCACGCCTCCGGCGAGATCCTCTACGTCGGAAAGGCGAAGTGCCTGAGATCGCGCATCAGCTCCTATCGCAACGCGAAGCCCGGTCAGGTCGGCGAGAACGTGATCGAGCTCCTCGAGCGCGTGGGGCGGATCGAGTACGAGCTCCACGACACCGAGCAACGGGCCTACGACCGCGAGATCGAGCTGATCCGCGCCCTGGTCCCGCCCTACAACATCGCGGACGTGTGGCACGAGGAGTACCTCTTCATCGGGCTCAAGAAGGAGCCCGCCCCGGGCCGGCTCGAGTTCTGCCTGACCACCCGGAAGGAGGACGAGAAGGACTATCGTCTGTACGGCTGCTTCACCCGGCGAAGCCGCGTGAAGAGCGCGTATTCCGCCCTCTTGCGCCTCCTCTTCGCCGCCTCGTTCGACCGCCAGCGCTTCTCCTTCCCCGCCAGGCTGACGCGCGCGTCGCCCGCGTATCAGTACTCACTGAAGGTCCCGGACCCGGAGACCTGGAGGCGTCGGCTTCATCGCTTCTTCCGGGGCGAGAGCCCGGCGCTGCTCGAGCAGCTGGTCTTCCGCCTGCTCGAGAACGAGAGCCTGCCCGAGTTCATCCGCCCCGGCCTGCAGGAGGACCTCGCGATCGTCGCCGATTTCCATCGGCGGCAGATCGAGGAGGCTCCGCGAGGGCTGCGCACGAGGCTCGTGTCGCACGAGCAGATGCGCAGGCATATCCGGAAGTCCGTGTAGTCAGCGGATCTCGTGAGGCAGGAGCACGCGCCGCGGGTTTCCGGAGAACGGATCGCGCCCGAAATGCTGGGTCAGGTCCGAGTGAAAGCGCGACTTCAGCACCTCGAGGGCGGCGAACTCGCTCCTTGGTTTCGGAAACGAGCGCTCGCGGTACTTCTGGGTGAGATAATAGATGGGCTCCTCGAGAATGAGAGTGGCCTCCATCGGCCCGCGGGTGCGCCGCGCGAGCTCCTTGAGAAGTCCGGAAAGCTGCTTGTCGAGAAAGCGGCGGATCACCCGTTCCCGCTTGTAGTAGGTGACGGGAAGGTTGCGCGGGTCCGAGAACGCCTTCACGTACTGCGCGACGAGCTCCTCGCCGAGACCGAGCGCGTTCGTGAGCGAGTCCTCGCTCCACTCGCGAAGGTCATCGAGCGCGAGGACCACGCGATCCTCGCGCGAGCGGCCGAAGAGCATCCCGAACAGCGCCTCGACGCGCTCGGTGGCCGTCTGGCCGGCGTCGCGGAAGAGCCGGGTCAGGCGGAACAGCGCGCGAAGAGAAGCCTCGGCTGAAGCGAACGAACCCATTCCTAATGAATGTATGCAGCTCGCCTGCCGATTGCATATCCGTTCGCCATCGCGAACACTATTGTTCGCCAAGTATTGACACGTTGCGTCGCTCGGTTTAGAGGTGCGCCCATGTCGATCTTTGGCTTCTCGGACTACCGCGCGTATCTACGCGCTATTCTTGCGGAAAGGGCCGGAAAGAACCGCGCCTACTCGCTCCGGGCCATGGCCAAGGCTCTGGGTCTTGCCCCCTCGAGCCTGTCCGAGATGCTCAAAGGGAAGAAGAACCTCGCCGCTTCGACCGCCCTCGATGTCGCCGAGCGCTTGGGGCTCACGGGATCCGAAGCCGAGTACTTCGTGCTCATGACCCAGCTCGGAACGGCCCGGAAACAAGAGGTGCGCCAGAAGGTCATGTACCGCCTTCAGGCCCTCAACTCACAGCAGCCCGTTCATGACCTGAGCGTCGACGTCTTCACCGCGATCTCGGAGTGGTACCACCTTCCGATCCTCGAGATGACCTACCTGAGCGGGGCGAAGCTGACCGCGAACCTCGCCTCGAGCCGCCTGGGTATCTCGATCCACCAGGCGCAGGCCGCGATCGACCGCCTCCTGCGCCTGGAGCTCCTCGCTCGCGACGAAAGAACCGGCGAGCTGATGAAGGCTCCGGACCGTTGGATCACGTCCTCCGAAGCCGGGCACCGCGGCCTTCGCGCCTTCCACCGGGAGATGCTGGCTAAAGCGGCCTCCGCCCTGGAAACGCAGGACAATCGCGAGAAGTTCGTCGGCTCCGAGACCTTCGCCCTCGATCCCGCGCAGCTTCCCGCGGCTCGCGAGATTCTCGAGGAGGCTTTCCAGAAAATCGTCGCGCTCGCCGGTTCCGGAAAGGCGCGCAGCGACGTCTACCATCTGGGCATCCAGCTCTTTAACCTCACCCCTGAAAAGAAACGGACTCAAAGGCAGTAAGCACATGAAAAATCGATTCGTCGGAACGATGGCAATCCTGATCCTGATCACCAGCTCCGGCGCGGAGGTCGCCCAGGCCCAGAAGGCGGGAGGCGGAAGCGGAACTCGCGGCGGAGGACAGGGTGTCCCGGTCGCCGGCGGAACAGTCCGCCTGCGCGACCTGGTCGACGGGCCCTCCTGCAGGTGGCTCCTGGGCGACTCGTTCTCGGCGAAACTTCCGCTCTACAAGCGGCGGGTGCTCGACGTCCTGGAGCCGGCCGACTGGCTCTTCGCGCTGCAGCTCAAGGCACGCGAGCGTTCGCTCAAGGTCTGCATGAGCCGTTATCCCCTGCCCCTCCTGCCCGAAGATCAGGAAGGCACCACGGTCTATATCCGACCGGCGAGCCGCACGACCTACATCCAGGTCGCCATCCGTCAGGACGACGAGGTCTACATCGACGATGCGGAGTTCAAGAAGATGGACGAGACCAGCCAGGCGATGCTCTGGCTGCACGAGATCCTTCATGACTACTATCCGGCCTACAAGAAGGACCGGATGCCGAAGCTCCGCGAGTTCGTCGCCACCGTGGAAGAGCGCGCCGGGGCGCCGTTTTCCGAACGCGAGCTGAGGCTGCTTCTCGAGGTCTATGACATCGAGCCGACCCAGATGAACAGGCCCTATCCGATCGACTTCGAATCGCTGTCCTCCGCCCGCGCGGAGCTTGAAGCCGTCGGAAGCGATGCGCTGCCGTCGTGGCTCAGGCATCTCGCTCACGGCTCGTTCTACGCGAAGTACAAGGCTCCCCACTTCATGCCCGTGCAGCTGCGCTGGCTCGGGGACGCCTTGAACAAGATCCAGGAGGAGAAGATCGACTTCGTCAGGAAGAGCGGCGGCTGGGACGTCCATCCGATCGAACGGATCAGCGGGAGAATCCTCGCGGAGAAAGGAAACCCCTATCCCCAGTTCGTGGAGATCGTGCACGAGTACCGTGCGTTCTTGGCGTCACGGAAGAAGGCAGCCGACGAGTTCGCCTCGAAGGTCCGTTGGAGCCGCTATGAATTCGCTCCCAGGATCATTTACTACGATTACCCCAGGAACTGGGTTCATGAGGTGACCGTTTCCTGCAGCCTGGGTCTCGAGACCCATCGACGGGAGCTGCACGACCCGATGAACGCGTTCATCCGGAGCGACGCCGAGATCAGGGCGAAGTTCGAGCGCTTCCTCGAAGCGAAGAAACGGGAGCTGCCGCAAGACGCCCTCTACCAGGGAACGATGGGCGTCTTCGTCGATGGCTGGGTTCTCCCCAACATCGAGAAACGCGCATGCACCGACAGCACCTGCTACAGCCCCGGAGTCGAGCAGAACTACCCGGTGAGGTGCCGGTAGGCCGGGGGAGGAGCGTAGTTTGAAATGGTTGGGGTGCTAGGATTCGAACCTAGGAATGGCGGAATCAAAATCCGCTAGCTTAGCCGCTTGCCGACACCCCATCCACTTCTGGAATTAGCACAAACCGGACTAAGTGTCAGCGCGTTCTGCTTCTTCGGCGGTCTGCGAGACGTGCGCGCCGCGCTTGATCTCGGCAAGATACGCGTCGAGGATTTTCTTTTCCATCACGGCACGCGTGCTCTGATTGAGCGGATGCGCGATGTCCTTGAAAGTCCCGTCCTTGCGACGCTTGCTCGGCATCGCTACGAACAGACCGGTGTTGCCGCTGATGATCTTGAGGTCACGAATGACGAAGCAGTTGTCGAGAACGATGGTGATGTAAGCCTTCAGCTTGTCTTCTTCGACCGGGAAAACCTTCACCTCGGTGATTTCCATGGTGCTCTCTTTTTCTACCGGGTGAACCCCTCGCCAGCCTCTTTGCGTTTCCTTGAACTTTAAACGCGCGGGCGAGTTGACCCTTTCCAAGTATTCTAAATGACTCTTGGAATAAGAGCAAACGGTCTATCTATCTGATTTTAAACGTCTTTTATGCCCGTCTTTTCTCGGAACCCGAGCTCTGGAGCGAAAAGCTGAATCCGTCGCCCGAGCCTGCATCGATTCCTACTTTGGAGCCCGGTGGATACTTTCCTGACAAAATTTCCGATGCCAGAGGATTCTGGATCTCTCTTTGGAAGACTCGCTTCATCGGGCGAGCTCCGTAGTCGCGATCGTAGCCCTTCTCCACCAGGCGATCGATCGCGGCGTTCGCAAGCTCGATCTCGAGTCCGCGCTCGCGCAGCAGCCGGTTCAGGCTCGCGGCATAATTGCCGATTATCGAGCGGAGCTGCTTCTTCTCGAGATGCGAGAAGAGGACGATCTCGTCGATCCGGTTCAGGAACTCGGGGCGGAAGTGCTGGCGCACGAGCTCCATGACTCCGCGCTCGGCGCGCGCGGCATCCTGCTCCTCGAGGATCAGGTGACTTCCGATGTTCGAGGTCATGATGATCAGGGAGTTCGTGAAGTCGACCGTGCGGCCCTGGCCGTCGGTCAGCCTGCCGTCGTCGAAGATCTGCAGGAAGATATTGAACGCATCCGGGTGCGCCTTCTCGACCTCGTCGAGAAGGATCACGGAGTAAGGACGGCGCCTCACCGCTTCGGTCAGCGCTCCGCCCTCTTCGTATCCCACGTAGCCCGGAGGCGCCCCGACCAGGCGCGAGACCGCGTGCTTTTCCATGTACTCGCTCATGTCGAGACGGATCATCGCGTGCTCGTCGTCGAACAGGAACTCAGCCAGCGCCTTCGCCGTCTCGGTCTTGCCGACGCCCGTCGGGCCGAGGAACAGGAAGGTTCCGATGGGACGATGCTTTTCCTGGAGGCCGACACGCGAGCGGCGAACCGCGTTCGCGACCGCCGAGATGGCCTTTTCCTGGCCGATCACGCGCTGCCCGAGGCGCTCTTCCATCTTGAGGAGCTTCTGCTGCTCGCCCTCGAGCATGCGGCTCACGGGAATTCCCGTCCAGCGCGCCACGACCTGGGCGATGTCCTCTTCGGTGACCTCCTGGCGCAGCAGCGCGGCGCGGCCCTTGGCCGAGCCCGACTCCTTCGAGATGCGCTCGAGATCCTTCTGCAGGCCCACGAGCTTGCCGTAGCGGAGCTCGGCGGCCTTCTCGAGGTCCCCGCGGCGCTCCGCGGCCTCGGACTCCGCCTTCACGCGCTCGATCTGCTCCTTGAGCTCGCTGTGTGCGTTCAGCTCCTTCTTCTCACGCTCCCACTGGGCCTTGAGCTCGCCGCTCTTCTGCTTCAGGCCGGAGAGCTCGGACTCGAGCGACTCCAGGCGGTCCTGGGAGGCAGGATCTTTTTCCTTCTTGAGCGCCTGCCGCTCGACCTCGAGCTGCAGAATGCGCCGCTCGAGCTGGTCGACCTCCTCGGGACGCGAGTCGATCTCGGTGCGCAGCCGCGCCGACGCCTCGTCGACCAGGTCGATGGCCTTGTCCGGCAGGAAACGATCCGTGATGTACCTGTTGGAAAGGGTTGCCGCCGACACCAGCGCGGCGTCGCGGATCGTGACGCCGTGGTGGATCTCATAGCGTTCTTTCAGGCCGCGAAGGATGCTGATCGTGTCTTCCACCGAGGGCTCCTTCACGAAGACCGGCTGGAAGCGCCGCTCGAGCGCGGCGTCCTTCTCGATGTGCTTGCGGTACTCGTCGAGCGTGGTAGCGCCGATGCAACGGAGCTCGCCGCGCGCGAGCGCGGGCTTCAGCATGTTGGAGGCGTCCATCGCGCCTTCCGCGCTTCCGGCTCCGACCAGCGTATGCAGCTCGTCGATGAACAGAACGACGCTTCCCGCCGCCGTCGACACGTCCTTGAGCACCGCCTTCAGGCGCTCCTCGAACTCACCCCGGAACTTGGCGCCGGCGATGAGCGCGCCGAGATCGAGCGTCAACAGGCGCTTGTGCTTCAGGTTTTCGGGCACGTCGCCGTTCACCATGCGGATGGCGAGACCCTCGGCGATCGCGGTCTTGCCGACGCCCGGCTCGCCGATGAGCACGGGGTTGTTCTTCGTCCTGCGCGAAAGGACCTGGACCACGCGACGGATCTCCTCGTCGCGGCCGATCACGGGATCAAGCTTCTGTTCCGACGCCAGGCGCGTGAGATCGCGGGTGTACTTCTCGAGGGCCTTGAGCTTCCCGCCGGCGGCAGGATCGCCGCCCATCGGGGTTCCGGCTCTCGTCTTGCGGACCGACTCGAGAAACGCCTCATGGCGGACGCCGCCTTCCTCGAGGGCCTTGGCCGCGGGAGTTCCCTTGAGCTGCCTGGAAAGGAGCGCGAGCACGAAGTGCTCCGGCGAGACGGCCTCGTCACCGAGCTTCTTCGCCTCGTCCTCGGCCAGGACCATCACGCGGTTCAGCGCGCCGGAAGCGTAGATCTGGCCGGAGCCACCGGATACCCGGGGCAAAGCGCGGAGCGCCGCTTCGACCCGTTGGTCGAGCGCGGCGAGATTCGCGCCCGCGGC
>CAYZKI010000153.1:1768-7752 GCA_964478745.1 uncultured Bacteriovoracaceae bacterium | reverse complement strand
TCCGAATAGAGCACCGGCGTCGCGTAGAACCAAAGCTGCAAGATGATTCCCAGCACGTGGCGAAGATCGCGCAGGTAAACGAAAGCGATCGCCAGGATCAGGGACAGGCCGTAAGCCAGGAGAAACAGGCAAAGGAACAGATAAGGCACCACGGCGAGCTCCCATCCGAGCTCGACGCCGGACAGGATCGAAACGCCGACCAGGACGGGCAGCGCGAGGGCAAGGGTGACCAGATTCGTGACCGCACCCACGAACGGGAATACCTGGAGAGGCACCGGGACCTTGGTGAGCAGGCCCATGCTGATGACCAGGCACTCCATTCCTTCGGCGAGCGTCTGCGCGAAGAAGGCCCACGGAAGTACCCCGGAGAGCAGGAACGGCAGGTAATTGGGGATCTGGACGTTCAGAATGACCTTGAACACGAAATAATAGATCGCCGCCATCGCCATCGGCGCGAGCAACGTCCAGAACACCCCGAAGAAAGAGCGCCGGTACTTCACCTTGAGGTTGCGGTCCACCAGGTTGAAGACGAGGAACTTCTTTCCCAGGCAGAAGAGGTCGATGCCGAATGGACGGAATACTCCGAGCAACTGACTCACGGCTTGAGCCCTCGTGCCGATCTGTCGAAATGCTGCCCCAGACTCCGGACCTTGCTGCTCCAGGAGCCTTCGTCGCGATCGATCACGGGAAAATCGAACTGTGCTGCCGTCAGGCTCTCAATAGTACCGATATCTCGATGATAGCGCGTATTTTCGAAAGTCGCGATCCTCCCGACCAGGTCAGGAATGACCTCGGTACTGAGATCGATGACCGCCCTTCCTTTGGAGCGCAGCAGCGGAAAGATCTTCGCGGGCTCGAAGACGTAGACCGCGGCGTTGGCGAGATTGCCCGGCGGATTCTTCACCTTCTCGTGAAAGGCCCGCACGACCCCGCGAGAATCGAGCTCCAGAATTCCGCAGGAGCCCGGATCCGGCGTGCGGAAAGTCATCATGGTCATGTCGGTGCCATCCGGCCGCTCGGAATGAGCGGCAAGGAAAGCCTTGGGACTGAATCGGGTCAGGTTGTCGGCGTGCGCGACCAGGATGGGACCGTCCCAAAAGGCGTCCTGATTCGCGAGCAACGTCCCGCCCGTACCCAGAAGCTCGGCTTCATGGACGAGCCTGACGCCCGAGGCGAAGCGCGAGCCCTTCACGAAACTCACGACCTCGTCAGGGAGGTAATGCGTGTTCACCAGGACCCGGTCGATTCCATCGGCCCAAAACGCCTCGAGCCAGATCTCGAGTAGCGGCTTCCCCGCGATCGGCATCAGGCATTTGGGAAGAGTGTCGGTAAGCGGTCTCAGTCTTGAGCCCACTCCCGCGGCGAGAAGCAGAACCTGGGTTTTCGGGCCGGACATACTCAAATCGAGAGCTCCGCCTGGATTTCCTCGGGCTTGAGCGGGATGTTACCGATACGACCGACCTGGCAGGCGGCCGCGACCGAACCCAGATAGGCGCTCTGCCAGATGTCGGCTCCGACGGTCAGTGCCATCGCGGAGCAGGTCAGCAGCGAATCACCGGCGCCAGCGGAATCCTTGGGTGAAGTATTCATCGCGGGGAGGCGGTCGTCTTCCCAGGCGCGCTTGCTGTTTCCGGAAGAATGGACCAGCAAGCCCTCTTGACCGAGGGTGATGATGACATTCTGAGTCTCGGACTTCTTTCGCAGGCTCTCAGCCAGCACGACCAGACCCGAGTTGAAATCGCGGACTGCGAGACGGGCCTCGCGCTCGGTCGGAGTGATGAGCATCATGCCCTTGAATCGAGATACGTCGCCCACCTGAGAAGAGGATTGGCTATCCGCCACCATCTTCACCTTCCTTTCGCGGCAAAGTTCATGAATGCCGTCCACGAACGGCTGAGGAAGCGCCCCATAGTTGAAATCAGAGAAGACCAACAAGTCGGTCTCCGCGATGACCTTCTTCAAGGAAGCGAGCATCTTTCGGTAGATATCTTTCGTGACATCGTGCTGCCGCAGGTGGCTGACCCGCAAGAGCGTCTTTCCGTTGGCGCGGAACCTCTGCTTCAAGGTCGTGGGCCGGCTCTCGTCCTCGAAAAGGAAGGACTTCACCCCGTACTCCGCGAGCTTCTCCTCCGAGTAACGCGCGACCTCATCCTTGCCAGTTACAGAAAAGAAGCTCACCTCCGCACCGAGTCCGCGGGCGTGGGCGGCTACGATCCCAGCGCCACCGACGAACCGTTCTTGCAGAACGGGCGTGACTACGATCGTCGGATCTTCCTGGGACATTCCGAGCGGATCGCACGCGATGTAGTCATCGATGATCAGGTCGCCGACCACCGCCACCCGAAGCCCATTGAACTTGGCCAAGGTTTCCTTGAGCTCCCGCATGGTGAATCCGTGCCGCCTGGGGAAGTCGGCCGGTTTCACGATGGTCGTGAAATTCGTCTCCCGAAACTCCTTCCTGAGAAGATCCAGCGAGGAAAAACGGACGTCGCCGGAGCTGAAGAGAAGCTTGCCGCCATAAGTCTCGACAATGGCCTTTTCGACATTCTCGCGTTCCTCATGCTCCTTCCCTTTGACCACAACAGCAGGGCGGATCTTTTGGATAACGTCTTCGACCGGAGTCCGGAGGATGAATGCCTGGTGAATCAGCCCGATCGAGCGAATGCTCTCGAGTCGAAGCTGCTCATCGATGAAGACGTCCGGAGTACCGTCGGGATGCAGAGCCACGATCAGATGATCACCACAGCTAGCGGCGAAGTTCAGGAGGCGGAGGTGGCCCGGGTGAACGACATTGAAGTTTCCTGAGACGAAGACAATCTTCTTTCCCGCCTCGGCCAGACTTTGAACCTGTTCCAACTCAGCCCCTGACATACCGTTCCTCATTCCAAATTCGGATTGATCTCGATGAGAGGACGCCCAACCCGTTTGTGCTCGAGATCCTCGATAGCCTCGTTGATCTGGTCCAGCCGATAGCGTTTCGAAATCAGCTTCTCGAGCGGAAGCCTCCCTCGACGATACTCGTCGGCAAATCGAGGAATATCGACGTCGGGATTCGACTGGCCGCCCCAGCTGCCTTCGATCTGCTTTCCGCAAATGAGCTCGAACGGATCGATCTGGATCTTCGCTCCCGCTTCGGGATGAGAGGCAAAAACACAGCGCCCTCCTCCCCTGCGTACCAGCGCGAAAGCTTGCTCGATGGTGGATGCCATGCCCGCCGACTCGACCGCGTAATCGAATCCCCGGTTTTCGGTAAGCCTGAGACCTTCGGATACCGGGTCGACGTGAGCGCTGTTCACGACATCGGTCGCGCCGATTTCTCGAGCGAGGCGTAGCTTTTCGTCGCTGACGTCGAAAGCCACGACCCGCGCGCACTCGAACAGCCGAGTCGCCATGAGAGCGCTCATTCCGATCCCCCCGAGGCCGACGACCGCGACCGTGCTACCTGGCGCAGGTTTCAAGGTATGAGTCACGATTCCCGCTCCCGTCAAAACCGCGCATCCGAAGAGCACCGCGACGTCCATGGGAACACCCGCAGGAAGCAGAGTGCATCGGTTCTCCGAGACGATCGAATACTCGCTGAAGGTCGTGACGCTTCCCGCGTTGATAACCCGGCCCTTGTGCCTGATCTTGGGCCCCATGGCGTTCTGACCCTGTCCCTTGATCCAACCGAGGATCACCCGGTCCCCCGCTTTGAGCTTGGACACTCCGGGCCCGACAGCCTCCACTCGTCCGGATCCTTCATGTCCGAGCAGATGCGGAAGGTAGGGATCAGCTCCGCGCTTGCCGCGCACTTCCATGAGCTGGCTGTGACAGACGCCGCTGTAGGCCATCTGCACGAGCACCTGGCCCGTTTCGAGCCCCGGAAGCTCAAGGTCATTCTCGACAATCAGGTCCAAGGGCGGTGAGTAGAGTACGGCTGCCTTCACATTCGCTCCGACTAGAACGGACCCTTGAACCAGGTGCCGGGAACATCGTGCGGAGAAGTCCTCTGCGCAGCAAGTGAAGCGGCGCTTTGGGGTCTCCCCAACATCTCACACACCTTCTCCGCCACCGTCTCGGCCCTCGGATAGAACCCCTCGGTCAGCGCGGGGCTTGTCGGGGTCGGGAAATCAGGCAGGCAGATCCGCTGCGGCGCCGCTTTGAGCGAACCGAATCTCTCCGTGGTCACCCTCGCGATGATCTCTCCGGCGAGAGACCCGGTCAAAGACCCCGTATCCAATGCGAGGAGGCGGCCGGTCTTGGAAACCGAATCCAGGATAGTCTTCCAATCGATCGGGTTCGCGGACCTGAGATCAATCAGCTCGGCCGAGATACCGCGCTGGGCGAGCCAGCTCACTGCGTGCATCGCCTCCACGCTCATATAGGACATCGAAACGATGGAAATATCCGTCCCCGCGAAAAGTACAGCGGCCTCGCCGATGGGAGTCCGGAAGTCACCTTCGGGAACATCCCCTTCCATCTCATGCAGCCACCGATGCTCGAGATAAACGACTGGGTTCGGGTCGAAGATACTTGAAAGCAGGAGTCCCTTCGCGTCGCGAGGAGTCGAGGGCATTACAACTCTGAGACCTGGCACATGAGCGAACCACGCCTGAAGACTTTGCGAGTGCGTAGGCCCTTGGCCCCATCCTCGTCCCAGGATCAGGCGGATCGTCAGCGGTACTGAACCCTGGCCCCCGAACATGTAGCGCCACTTCGCGGCGTTGTTCACGAGCTGGTCGAGCGCCAGCAGAAAGAAGTCGAGCCTCTGATGGCTCATCACCGGCCGCATCCCGTCCAAAGCCGCACCGATCGCGATACCCGTCATCGCGTTTTCCGAGGTCGGAGTATCGAAAACCCGAAGCTCGCCGAACTTCTCCTTCAGGCCCAATGTCGTCCCAAAGATCCCCTTGGGATCGTCGGTTCCCAGCCCGAAGCAAAGCACGCTTTTGTCCGACGCCATCGCAACCGACAGAGCCTCGTTGATCGCCTTTGAGAAGCTCAGCTTACGCATACAGGTCTCCGTAAGCTTCGGCAGGCGAAGGAAACGGCGAATCCTCGGCAAAGCGAAACGCGGCCTCGATCTCCTCGCGGATCTGAAGCTCCCATTGCGCTGCCTCATCGACAGTCAGATCACCTGCCTGAATCAGCTCCTGCTCCAAGGGTGCGATCGGCTCGCGAGCCCGCCATTCGTCATACTCGCGCTCGGTTCTATAGCCGATGTCGTTATCGAAGTTCGGGCCGCAGTGCTCGCGCCAGCGATAAGTCGTGAACTCGAGGAATCTCGGTCCTCCGCCGGCCCGGATCTGGCCGATCGCCGAAGAAGTCATCCGATAGACTTCCGAGGCGTTGTTCCCGTCGCCTTTGCGGCTTGGAATCCCCATCCCTTCGACCATCTGGAAGATCTCTCGCCCTTCCGGCTGGCGGACCTTCAAGGAGGAGTAAACGGAGAAGAAGTTATTCTCGCAAAGAAACAATACCGGGAGCTTCTTGAGCGCCGCGAAGTTCGCAGACTCGTAGAATGCCCCTTCTTCGACCGCGCCATCCCCGAGGAAGACGCAGCTCACCTGATCGGTGCCCTTCACCTTGGCGGAATACGCGAGACCCACGCCGACGGGAATCGTTCCGCCGACGATCGCCGTGCTGCCCATGAATCCGACCGAGCGATCGATCAGGTGCATGGACCCACCCTTCCCAGCCGAACACCCGGTCTTCTTTCCGTACATCTCGGCTAGCATGGCCTTCAGATTTCCGCCCTTCCCGAGATAGTGCCCGTGAGCGCGATGACCACTCACTGCGAAGTCGGAGTCCCGAAGACACAGCCCGACAGCGGCAGATACCGCTTCCTGACCGGACGAAAGATGCACAGGACAGCGCATCTTCTGCTGAGAGTAACGAGCCGCCACGGTCTCTTCGATCAGTCGAATTCGCTTCATCCGGAACAGTAGCTCGCGTCGGATCTGCGGGGAGAGCGTTTCGATCGTCGACATCTTGATGCCCATTTA
>CAYZKI010000153.1:0-1758 GCA_964478745.1 uncultured Bacteriovoracaceae bacterium | reverse complement strand
ACCAGAAGTAGTCGCCCGTGTAGCCGACGTGCTTGAAGAAAGCCTTCCACTCCTCGACGTGCATGATGGTCTTCGCGGTCAGGTTCCAGTCGTACATGCGCTCGCGCTCCTCATCAGTGCGGTAAGCGTCGACCGTGATGAAGCTCTTTCCTCGGCTCACCCTCTCGATTTCCTGAAGGGCCTTTCCGCACTCCTCCCTGTCGAGGTTGTGGATCGTGTTGATCGAGATCACGACATCGAAGGACTTGTCCGCGAACGGCAGCGCCTTCGCGTTCGCCACTTGAACGTGCGGCTTCATCGCCTCGATGGTGTTCTCGACGCCATAGGCCGATATATCCACGCCCTTGACCGTGATGCCCGGTATGAGCCTCGCGATGTCGTACATCATGAAGCCCTTTCCGCTTCCGACATCGAGCAGAGAGCTCTTCGAGGTTAGCCCGAAGTGCTTCTGAAACGTCGGGACCACCGGCTCCCAGAACCTGGGGCTGTAACCGAAGCCCCCGTAGCCATGTCTGCGGTCTCCATCGAAGAAGTCCCTGTCGAAGCGGCGAGCGATCGCGCGGTCTTCCTCGGTCTTGGCCGCGGCCCTCTCCTTGAGGTTCCGGTTCGCCTTCGGATAGTTCACCAGCAGGTCGATTTCCTGGCCCATCTGAATTTACCTCGCGAGATACTGGTACGGACGAGCATCGCGCTCGATCTTCATCGACTTCATATTGTAATGCAGATCGTCGTCCACGCTGTTGAACGCGCCACGCTCGAGCGCCGCACGGAGATTGGCCACCTCCTGCTTGATGGAGCTCACTGGCTTGTACGAGAGGACCTCCTGAATCTTCTTCGAGGAGATATGATAGTCGCGATTATCGGTGGTCGAAGTGACGCGGATGTCGACGTTGAGATCCTTCAGCTCCGCCTGGATCAGGCGCGCAATGTCGATCACCTTGAGGTTCTCGAAGCCGAAATTGAAAGTCTTCCCGTTAATCGACTCGGCCGGCGCTTCGATCAGGCTAGCATAGAGATTCACCATATCGGTCATACCGACGTTCGGGCGTCGCTGCTCGCCGCCGTGGACAGTGATCACCCTCTTTTGGATGGCATCCGCGGTGAGCTTGTTCACCGTGAGGTCGAAGCGCTGGCGAGGCGAGAAGCCGCAGATCGTCGCCGGCCGGACATTCACGGTACAAAAGTTCGCGCTTGAAGCGGCGAGAACGAGCCATTCCGAAAGCATCTTGTACTTTGAATAGTGAGTGAGCGGCTCGGGCTCGAGCTCTTCGGTAACGTCCGAAATATCCTTGATGCCGAAGACACTGCTCGACGACGCGTTGATGAAACGTTTTACCCCAGCTTCCTTCGCCAACGACAAGAGCAGCCCGACGGCATCGAAATTCACGTGCTTCGTCAGCCGCTCGTCGAGCTCCCCTGTCGGATCGTTCGAGATCGCCGCGAGGTGAATCACCGTATCGACGCCTTCGACCGCTTTGCGCACGGTCTTCGGATCTCGGATATCTCCTTCGATCAGCTCGAAGGACCGGTTGCCCATCCCTTCTACGCCACCCTTTCCGTAGAGGCAGAGATCGATGACCCGAACATCGTAGCCGAGATCCACGAGGTGCGGCGTCAACCTGCTACCGACGTAACCGAATCCCCCCGTGACCAGAACCTTCTCGTTTTTCTTCGTCATAGAATTCCTCAAGCCTTGTGAATGTAATCGTGCGGGAGGCCGCGCAGAACCGGCAGGTTCTGGTCAACCCAAGCCAAGGT
>CAYZKI010000152.1:5953-7756 GCA_964478745.1 uncultured Bacteriovoracaceae bacterium | reverse complement strand
CCGCTCCCCACCGCCCAAGCCCCCAAGCTCCGCTCCCGACCGCCCAAGCCCCCAGCCCGGCTCTACGACCTTCGCCCGCCGGCCAAAGCAGCCACGGCTCGTGCCACCTCGCCCATCGAAACGCTCTGCTGCGTCCCGCTCGCGAGATCCTTGATGGCGACTTTCCCTTCGGCGAGCTCCGCGTCGCCCAGCAGGATGGCCGCGCGCACACCGTGCTTCGCCGCGAGCTTCAGCTGCGCGCCGAAACCATCGGCCGAAAGCGGCGTGATGACCCTCAAGCCCCCGGCACGAAGCTCCCGCGCGAGCTTCTCCGCGGTCGCGCGCAGATCCGCGCGCGGCAAGGTCACCAACGCGTCGATGCCGGAGTCGAGCTTCGGAAGAAGCCCGTGCGTCTCCAGGAAATTCCTCATCGTCACGTCACCCCAGCCCAGGCCCACGCCTGAAAGCTTCTGATTGCCGAAAAGGCCGATCAGGTTGTCGTACCGGCCCCCGCCGAACATCGCGCGGCGATTCTCGGGCGACGTGTCATACATCTCGAACACCGTACCGGTGTAGTAATCGAGGCCCCGAAGCACGGTCGGGTCGAACTGGACGTACTCCCCCGCCCCGCTCTCGCGCAGCATCGCGAAAAGGGTCGAAAGCTCCGTCACGCCCTCGCACGGCATCCGCTTCGCCGTCTCTTCGAACGACTGCTTGAAGAACTCCTCGAGCCTCGCGATCTGCGCGCCGGACAGGCCAAGCTCGCCCAGCCACTTCAGATAGGCTTCCTCACCGATCTTGCCGCGCGCGTCGATCGCCTTCGTCGTCGCCAGCGCGGCCTCGGGCGCGAGCCCCAGCTCCTTGCCGAAGAAATGATCCATGAGGCGCCGGTTGTTGATCTTGATCGAGACGTGCTTCTCGCCGCCGAAGCTCCGGATCAGGTCGAGCGCGAGCGTGAGGATCTCGGCGTCCGCCATGAGCGGATCCCCGCCCAGCACGTCCACGTTGAGCTGCCAGTGCTCGCGAAGGCGGCCGCGCTGGGGGCGCTCGTAGCGCCAAAGGTTCGGGATGCTGTACCAGCGCACCGGCTTCGGAAGCTCGTGCAGCTTCTGCGACACCATGCGCGCGAGCGTCGGCGTCATCTCCGGCCGGACCGCGAGCTTGCGCTCGCCCCGATCGACCAGCCAGTACAGCTGGTTGTTCACGATCTCCTCGCCCGTCTTGGCGGCGTAGAGCTCGAAGGGCTCGAGCATCGGGCCGTCGTACTCCTGGTACCCGTACCCCTCGACGACACGACGCATCCGGTCGAACATCCAGTTCTGGATGCGCATGTCTTCCGGGAAGAAATCGCGGGTACCCTTGTACGGTTGGTTCGATAGCGCCATGCCCTCATTTTTTCGCATGGAGGCATCGCGAAAGTCCACGCAATCGTTCGCGGAAATTGAACTTTTTCGCGGGTTTTGCTAGTGCCATGGGCAAGAGGAAATCCAAGAAATGACGCCAAAAGCAGAGATCGGGTTCACGAAAGACCTTTTCATCATGCCCTTCGACCACCGGGGCTCCTTCCAGGAGAAGCTCTTCGGCATCAAGGGACGCGCCCCGACTGCTGAAGAGACCACGATGATCGCGGGCTACAAGAAGATCATCTACGACGGGTTCAAGAAGGCCGTCGCCGCGGGCGTTCCGCGCGACAAGGCCGGCATCCTCGTGGACGAGCAGTTCGGCACGGACATCCTGCGCGACTGCAAGGCCAACGGCTTCATGTCGGCCTGCCCTGCTGAAAAGTCGGGCCAGGATGAATTCGACTTCGAGTACGGGCAGGAG
>CAYZKI010000152.1:1296-5943 GCA_964478745.1 uncultured Bacteriovoracaceae bacterium | reverse complement strand
GAGTTCGGCGCTCACATCAACAAGTTCCAGCCTACCTTCGTGAAGGTCCTCGTTCGGTACAATCCGGAAGGCGACGCGGCCATGAACCGCCGCCAGAACGAGCGCCTCAAGAAGCTCGCCGACTACTGCCACTCGCACGACAACAAGTTCATGTTCGAGCTCCTCGTCCCCGCGACCAAGGAACAGCTCGCGAAAGTGGGCGGCGACACCGCCCGCTACGACAAGGAGATGCGCCCGGCTCTCATGATCGCCGCGATGAAGCAGATCCAGGACGCCGGCGTCGAAGCCGACGTCTGGAAGCTCGAGGGCATCGAGACCGAAGCGGATTGCCGCAAGGTCGCCGCCCAGGCTCACGCCGGCGGACGCGACAAGGTCGGCGTCATCATCCTCGGCCGCGGCGAGAACGCGGAGAAGGTGAAACACTGGCTCGCCACCGCGGCCAAGGTGCCCGGCCTGATCGGCTTCGCCGTCGGCCGCACGATTTTCTGGGAGCCGCTCAAGGGCGTGAAGGACGGCAAGTGGTCCCGCGAGGAAGCAGCCGACATGGTCGCGAAGAACTTCAAGGGCTTCTGCGACCTCTGGCAGCAGACGCGCGGGCACTGATCGAGCGGCCTTCAGACGCGAGTTCGTGACGGCATCGGACCTCGGTCCGGTGCCGTTTTCGTTCAAGGGGCTCGCGGACGCAGGAACTCGCCGAGCCGGGAGTCGAGCTGCGCCAGATGGGTCTCGCGGAAGCGGGACTTCGGGATCGAGTGCGTGACGTTGTAGAACTTCTGGATCGCCCCGATCAGCTCGCGATGGATGGACTCGCCGAGCTCCGCGAGCCTTTCCTCCGTGACGGCGATCCCCTTCTCGGCGCACATGGCGCGCAGATACCCGTCGATCCGCGCGATCGCCCGCTTGTTGGCGAGCGAGTTCATCTTCCGGTAGCTCGCGTCGATGCTCGCGAAATAGAAGAACAGGAAGTAGCACTTGAAGTACGCGGGATGATCGAGAAAGAAGCGAAGATTTTCGTCGACCATCCTGCAGAGCAGCTCCCGTGGACCGAGCCCGGCTGCGTCCGAGTGCTGCTCGATCCGCGAATAACCCTGTTTCATGATGTGCGTGATGACGTGCTTGAAGATCTCCGCTTTCTTCGGGAAGTAGTGGGCCACCAGCGCACGGCTCACCCCCGCGCGCTCGGCGATCGCCGTGATGCTCGTGCGCTCGATTCCGATCTCCGCGATGCATTCGCAGGTCGCTTCGAGGATCGCTTCGGCGGTCTTCTGACCCTTAGAGGTCACGGAGAGCCTCCTCGGCCTGCTTGACCCGCTCGGGGTTCATCTTCCGCTTGCTCGGGTGCACCCCGAAGATCGAGAGGATCGCCTCCCGCTCGGCCGGCGAGTCAGCCGCGCCGTCGGGAAAGTGCTGCGACATGACCTTCGAGAGGAAGTCATCCACCTTCACGGAAAGGAGCGACCCCTCCGCGAGCTCCGACGAAGCAGCAGCACCCGGGATCGGCTCGAGCTCGTCAGGGCCCAGGGCCTTGAAGCCCCAACGTTCGAAGAGCCTCCGATGGGCCTCGTCGCTTACGAAGATGGCGATCCGATCGGCCTTTTTCGGCTCGCCGCTCGCGATGCTCGCGAGATGCTGGATCAGCGTCCGCGAGGTTTCAGGCGAGGCGTTCTGGGAGACCACGTTTCGCGATACTTCTATCCAGCGCTCGCCCGGCACCCGCTTGACCCGCATGCCCGTCAGCAGCTCCGCGGGCAGGAGCTCGTCCGCATTCTCGGAAAAGACCATGAGAGCCCCGCCTTCGATCCCGAGGTCGAGCGGCATCTCCCGATGGATGCCCGGCAGCGTGTAATCCTTCTTCTTGGCCTTGCGTTCGGAGATCACTTGCTTCCCGATGAAGCGGCTCGATCGCCTGTCGCTGAAGACGCTGATGCCGTCAGGAGATACGTGAGTGAAGCTTTGCTTCGTCTTGAGAAAGAGGTAGCTCCTGTCCTCGACCGCGGCCGTGATGGAGTCGAGCCTTTCGAGCACCTCGGGACTGAGCTTCAAGCGTTCGGCGTATTCGGCCTTGAAGTAGGCCCGGTAGTGATCGAGGACCTTCCGGTAGGCTTCGGGGGCCTGATCCCGAAAGGCCTTCGCCTTCATGCGCGAGAGATCGAATGTCCAGAACACCAGCGGCTGCCGGCCGGGGAACTGCATATGAAGCGCGATTCCTGCTTGCTCCGGACGAAGGCTGGCGAAGGCGCCTCTGCGGAGGATGTCGATATAGGTCAGGAACATCCGATGCGCCTGCGCGGGCGTCTTGTCGACGAAAACGATTCCATGGATTCCCGGATACGCCACCGACCCCATGGCCTCGACGTGCTTGCCGCGGGAAACGCTCATACGGAAGCCGCCGTGGAGGGCCCCCACCTCCGCGTTCCGTGCCGAGAACGCCCTCGCGCCGGGACCGGTAACCCGGGCCCGGGCGAAGTACTTCTCGATCGGAGAATCGCTGATCGGGGGCGCGACGCGATAGCTCTCGAGCAACATCTCCCGGATGTAGCGCCCGAAGCACTCGGCGGGCACCCGGTCCCAGTCTTCGGCGGTTCGGGCGCTTTCAAGCACTCCCTTCCAGTACTCGTAGCTCTCATCGGGTCCCGATGCGCGGGCGGTCGCGGTCACGAGAATCGCGACGGTCAGGATCATTGCGGGAACTAGGCTGCGCGCGGACCAGGGCATCTCCTTCACCTATCGGTTTTTCGAAGGAATTTCTGAAAGTTGAACGGTAGTTCAATTTATGTTTGACGCATTGAGTCTTCGGAGGTATTCCTGCGGCCTAATTGAACGATTGTTCAATTTTTAAACCAACCCAAAGGAACTGAATCATGAGAAATCTGGCTGTTTTTTCGCTGATCGGAGCATTGGCCTCCCTTCCCTTCCAGGCACGCGCCGCCTGTGACCTCACCCGCGCCCAGGACGAGACCGTCAAGCGGGTGAAAACCCTGCCGGGCAACACGGTCTCGAACATCCGCGTACGCACTAGCACGATCCAGAACAAGGTCTACAAGAAGGCCACGACGGTCGTTCAGTACGTCTTCAACACGGAGGTCGAGGCCTTCCCGGGCGAGATCTGGAAGTACGAGTTCGTCGGAACGGATGCTTACGACGACAACTGCAACACGATTACGGCCGGCGGCGGGATGCTCCACGCGGTTCCCTGACGAGCGAAGGAGCGAGCGGACCACGGAGGGTTCCGCCTCCTCGGCGCGACCGAGCGGCCATCGTTTCCATTTGACCGGTGCCGACCCAACGCACAAGATTAAATAGCGTTAATATACCCGCTATTTATGGTGCGCACCCGTGGATGAAATCTCCGGCACTCCCCCCCTGATTCAGGAACACCATGTCCGCCTTCCCGATCAGGCCGCGTCGCTCCTGCACGCGGACGAGGTCCACGCCCAGGGCGTGCAAGGGCGCGGTATCCGGGTCGCGATGATCGACTCGGGCTTCTTCCCCCACCCTTTCTTCCTCGATCGCGGCTACAAGATCACCTACATCCCCACCCGGAAGGAGCCCAAGCCGTACACCGACCAGTACGGCCACGGCACCGCGCAGCTCGCGTCGCTCTTCACGATCGCCCCCGAGGCCGAGGCCCTCGTGATCAAGTGCATGGACCGCGATCCGTCGCAGGCGCTCGAGCGCGCGATCGGCCTGCGGCCGAACGTCCTCAGCTGCGCGTGGGGCTTCAATATCGACCATCCCGGGACCCAGGGCGTGCCCGAGGAGTTCCGCAACATCGAGAGGCTCATTCTCCAGGCCATCGACATGGGCATCACCGTGGTGGCCGCGGCCGGCAACGGCCAGAAGTCGTTCCCAGGCTCGATGCCCGAGGTGATCTCCGCAGGGGGGGTCTACTACTCGTCGGAAGGGCGCTTCGAGCCCTCGGATGTCGCCTCCGAGTACGAAAGCTCGATCTTCCCGGGCCGGCGCATCCCGGATCTCTGCGGCCTCGTGGGCAATCGCCCATACGGGCGCCTTCTCCTCGTTCCCGTCCCGCCCAAGGCGAGGCTGGCGAAAAAGCCGGGTTTCAGCTCGATCGCGGCCGGCGACTCCGAGTCCCTGTCAGGCAGGACGGGCGGAACGGGCTGGGCGATGTTCAGCGGGACCTCGGCCTCGACCGCCATGATCTCGGGGGCGGCGGCACTGCTCCATCAAGTTCATCCGGGGCTCACCCCCGCGCAGACGAAGGATCTGCTCACCCGGGCGGCGCGCATGGAACCCGAGACCGGCCAGAAGATCCTGACGGTCAGTGCCGCCGTAAGATCCGCTCGAGGTCTCCTGCAAGGGTCGTCTCCGGCGACTCGGTGATCCGACCGAGCTCCTTCCCGTTGTGCATGAGAATGAACGTCGGTAGCCGGGTGACCTGGAACCGCTCGACCTGGGGCCCGCGCTTGTCGCGTCCCACGGCGATGAGCTGAAGCTTGGCTCTCGGCACCGCCGAGACGTCGAGAAGCTTCACGAAAGCCGGCAGAAGGACGTGCGTGTCGCCGCACCAGGTGCCGATGAAGCCGAGCACGCTGAGCTCGGGCGTCTGGAGCTCGGTGACGGGCGTCACGCGTGCCGCTTCATAGCTTGCCTCGAACCACGCGGCCTCGCTGGAGCCCAGAAGTT
>CAYZKI010000152.1:1052-1286 GCA_964478745.1 uncultured Bacteriovoracaceae bacterium | reverse complement strand
CGACGAAGGTGCCTCGGCAGGTGGCGCAGACCTTTCCGCCGGCGGTCAGCGTCGCCTCGATGGTGGCGCGGTCTTCCTTCGACTCCACCACCTTCGCGGAGAGATAGATCGTCTCCTTCGAAGGCGTCGGGCGGAGGAGGCGGATCGCGTAGTCGGCGGTCACGGTGCAAGGCGGCGCATCGAGGCCGCCCTTCTTCATGAGGTGCCACGCGGCGGTCCAGTTGGAGTGGCAAT
>CAYZKI010000152.1:0-1042 GCA_964478745.1 uncultured Bacteriovoracaceae bacterium | reverse complement strand
CAACGAGCCGATGATGCCCCCGTTGAGCATTCCCGGGAACGCCTCATGGTACGGCTGGGCCTTCCATTCCGCGGTCACTTCCCCTTCTCCCGACTCGGGAGCGATGCTGCGGATCCGGAGGCCGTGGGTATTGGCCGGCCCGCATCCGAAGCAGATGCTCTTGGCCGCGTACTTTTCTTGGAGGCTGGGGGTGAGGCTGGCGGTCGTCATGAGGCCTATTTACCAGAAGTTTCGTAATGCGGGTGCGGGATAAATCAGCTAGCCTCAGGATGGCCCGAAGGGATCCATGGCGACCAACGATCTCAAGATCAAGCGAGGAAACATCCAGATCTACCGCGTCTTCGACGTCGCGGAAGAGATCGACCTGCGCGCCCTCGAAGGGCTGATCGCCCAGCAACGCAGCGGATCCGAAGGCCGTCTCCGCCTGGCGAAGCCGGGGCGGCACGCGATCACGATGCGCAACGCGCCGGTCCGCATCAACCTAGGCGAGACCGAGCTCCTCTTCCTTTCCGAAACCTACAAGGCCGAGACCTGGGCCACGGTCTGGGACTACGGCGTCATCTCGGTCCTCTTCCAGATCCCCATCGGGCCGGAGATGCGCTGGTCCGACCTGCAGCGCCTCTCGACGATCATCAACTCCGACACCGGTGACGAGATGGAGGTCGACCGGGCCGCTCGCGTGAGGGCCCGGGAGCTGACCAAGCTGATCCAGCCAGCCCTCCAGAAGCCCAGCGAGTGGCTCGTGGCCGAGGACTACGCGATCTTCTTCTTCGAGCAGATCGAAGGCGTGAATCACGGCAGGGATTTGATCGCGGCGGCCGATCTGCCAGCGTTGATCCTGGGCGAGAACGACCCTCTTTCGGCCAAGGCGCGCGAAGGGATCCTCGATTACACCTATCAGTATGCCGACACCGACCTTGCGGTGATCGACTGGAACAGCGCGGTAGTCCTCGAGCCCAGCGGGAGCCGGGACATCTGCGACGTGCTCGAGTTCGCGGTGACGCACCTTCTCGAGGTCCGCTACTACGATGATCTCCTGGAC
>CAYZKI010000151.1:3386-7760 GCA_964478745.1 uncultured Bacteriovoracaceae bacterium | reverse complement strand
ACCCCTCTTTAATATCGTACCATTTCAGCAGCGGGTTTAAGACTATTTTTGTCAGATAATAAGTCTTTTAAAATCAGCTATATACGATGAGGGATGCGGGTGTGTTGGGGGCTATTTGCAACGACTCTACTTGAGTGGAAATAAATGAAGGATTTCAAGACCACCGGAGAGATCAGGACTCGCGCTTGGAGTGACGGATATCGTCCCCTGAGACGGCATAGATCACGTCTTCGGCGATGTTCGTGGCGTGGTCTCCGATGCGCTCCAGGTTCCGCGCGATCAGGATCAGCGCAAGGCCCGCGTCGATCTTGTCCGGGTTCTTCTTCATGTGCTCGACGACGTCGTCGAAGATTTTCCGCTTGAGCTCGTCGACCGTATCGTCGCGTAACAGAACTTCGCGCGCGGTCGGTTCGTCACGCCTGACGAACGCGTCGAACGCGGCACGCACCATCAGGCGTACCTCGTCGAACATTCGCGGGAGGTCGACCAAGGGTTTCAGCGGCGCGCCCTTGAGATAGATCTCGGCGTTGTGTGCGATGTTGACCGCCTGGTCGCCCATCCGTTCGAGATCCGTGTTGATCTTGATGATGGCGACGATGAGCCGCAAATCCGTGGCGAAAGGCTGCTGAAGCGCGAGGAGCTTCACGCAGGCCGCGTCCACGTTCACGTGCGCTTCGTTGATCTTCTTCTCGAGCTCGTAGACTTCCTCGCACTTGGCGACATCGCGGTTCTGGAGCGCGAGAGTGGCCGCCTCGACCGCGGCTTCCACGTAGCCGGCCATGGCCAGCATCCGCTCCTTCAGGGAGCGCAGGGAGATGTCGAAATGGCGTTCCATCAACCGAACCTGCCCGTGATGTAGCGTTCGGTTCTGTTCTCCTTGGGGTTCGTGAAGATCTGCGAGGTGCGGCCGAACTCGACGAGCTCGCCCATCAGGAAAAACGCGGTGTGATCGGAAATGCGCGCCGCCTGCTGCATGTTGTGGGTAACAATAACCACCGTCACGTTTTTCCGCAATTCCGACATCAATTCCTCGATTTTCGCCGTGGAAATGGGGTCCAACGCGCTGGTCGGCTCGTCCATCAAGAGCAGGTGCGGCTCGACCGCGAGAGCGCGCGCGATGCACAGGCGCTGCTGCTGGCCACCTGAGAGGCTCGTCCCCGGCGCGTGGAGCTTGTCCTTCACCTCGTCCCAGAGGGCCGCCTGGGTCAGGCTGAACTCGACGCGCTCCTTCAGGATGCTCCTGCGCCGCACTCCGGCGAGCTTCAATCCCATGGCGACGTTATCGAAGATCGAGAACGCGGGAAAGGGGTTCGGCTTCTGGAAGACCATCCCGATCTTCCGGCGGAGCGCGACAGGATCGCGCCCTTTCCCGTAGATGTCGATGCCTTCGAGGATCACCTGGCCCGACGCGGTGGCGCCCGGCACTTCCTCGTGAAGGCGGTTGAGGCAGCGGATGAACGTCGACTTGCCGCATCCCGAGGGACCGATGATCGCGGTCACCGTGAGAGGCGCGAAGTCGAGGCTGATGTCCTTCACGGCGTGCGAGCCGCCGAACCACGCGTTGAGGTTCTTCACCTCGAGCAGAGGCTTCCGGGACATCCCGCTCACGTCGATTCCGCTACCGTTGGTTCCTTGCTCGATCAAGCTACGCATCTCCTCGCCCCGCGGTCCTGAATACAAAGCGCGTCAGCACGTTCATGACAAAAACGAGGAGCACCAGCATAAGGGCGCCGGCCCATGCCTGTCCATGCCAGTCCTCGAAGGGGCTGATGGCATAGGTGTAAATCTGGACGGGCAACGAGCTGATCGGTTGATCGAGACCGGTGGCCCAGAAACGGTTGTTGAGCGCCGTGAAAAGCAGGGGGGCGGTTTCACCCGAGACGCGGGCGACGGCCAGGATGATCCCGGTCGTGATCCCGCTGAAGCTCCCGCGGAGCACGATGCGCACGATGACCTTCCAGCGCGGCAGCCCGAGCGCGAGCCCGGCCTCGCGGATGTGCTGCGGGACGAGCTTCAGGATCTCCTCGGCGCTCCGGGCGACCGTCGGGATCATCAGAATCCCGAGCGCGACTCCGCCGGCGATCGCCGAGAACCGCTGCATCGGGACGACGACGAGCGCGTACGCGAAAAGGCCGATGATGATCGAGGGGATGCTGGCCAGCATGTCGACGCTGAAGCGGATGATGACCGCGGTCTTCCCCCGTCCGTACTCCGACAGGTAAAGCGCCGTCATCAGGCCGAGCGGGATGCCGATCGAGCTCGCGATGCCGATCAGGATGAGCGTGCCGACGAGCGCGTTGGCCATGCCGCCGCCGGTCTCGCCGACGGGTTTCGGAAGCTCCGTGAAGAACTCGCGCGTGAGCGCGGGCGCGCCCTGGCTGAGCACGTACCAGAACACGCTGAGCAGGGGGACGATGGCCACGATCGCCGCGACGCCGAGGAGCGTGCAGACGACGAAGCTCGTGAGCTTGCGCTGCCTGAACTTGATGGCGAGGTAACGCTCGTCGATCATGCGGCCCTCTTTCCGTCGGAGAAGCCCCTGACGATCAGGCGGGCGACGGCGTTGACCACGAACGTGACGGCGAAAAGGGTGAGCCCGATCGCCGAAAGCGACGCGAGGTGCATGCCGCCCGAGGCCTCGGCGTACTCATTGGCGATCACGCTGGCCATGGTCTGTCCCGGCGCGAAGAGCGACGCGGAGATCTCGGCGCGGTTGCCGATCACCATCGTCACGGCCATCGTCTCGCCGAGCGCGCGGCCCAGGCCCAGGATCACCGCGCCGAACATGCCCGGTTTCGAGCTGTGGAGCACGGTGATGTACATCATCTCCCAGCGCGTGGATCCGAGCGCGAGCGCGGCCTCGCGCTGCGCGCGCGGGATCGCGCGGAATACCTCGGTGGAGATCGACGAGATCGTCGGGGTCACCATGATGGCCAGGATGATCCCCGCCGCGAGCATGCCGACGCCGTAGGGCGGGCCCTGGAACAGAGGAAGGAAACCCAGCGTGCTTCCCAGAAACGGCTCGACGTCCGTGCGGAGCCACGGCGCCAGGACGAAGACGCCCCAAAGCCCGTAAACGACGCTCGGGATGGCGGCGAGCATCTGCACGAGGAAGCTCACCACCGTCGCGAGCTTTCGCGGCGCGAGCTCCGTGAGGAACAGCGCGATGCCGATGCTGAGCGGGGTGGCGAGCGAAAGCCCGATGAGCGAGGACACGATCGTGCCGAAAATCACGGGCGCGGCGCCGTAGACGTCCTGCACCGGATCCCACACGGAAGTCGTGACGAAGGCCAGGCCGAACTTCTCGAACGCCGGCTGGGCCTGCCTCCAGAGGAACAGGCCGATCACCACGAGCAGCAGGCTGACGAGGATGGACACCGTCCGGAGGGT
Source organism: uncultured Bacteriovoracaceae bacterium (assembly GCA_964478745.1). Classification (GTDB taxonomy): domain Bacteria; phylum Bdellovibrionota; class UBA1018; order UBA1018; family UBA1018; genus CAYZKI01. The sequence continues at coordinate 4,370 of CAYZKI010000151.1, read as the reverse complement.
TCCGGCGAAAATCCGGTCCCCGGCGTGAACGTCCCTCAGCTTGCTGCTGTATGTGGCGATCCTGCCCAAGGTTTACTCGATCTTGATCGTCTTGATCTTCGCCTCGATCTTCGGAACGAGGACGGACGGCAGGGACGCGTAGGTCATCTTCTCGGTGAACTTCTGCCCGTCCTTGATCGCCCAGCCAAGGAACTCGACGAGTTGCCTGCTCTTGTCGTTCGCGGGCATCTTCTGCGCCACGAGCAGGTAGGTGAACGCGCTGATCGGGTACGCGTCCTTCCCATCGGAGTTCGTGATCGACACGCGGAAGTCAGCCGGCATGTTCTTCAGCGCGCCGGCCGCCGCCGCCGTGACTGCTTTCGCCGAAGGAGTGACGTAGGTCCCGGACTTGTTCTTGATCTGCGCGACCTGCAGCTTGTTGTTCTCGGCGTAGATCAGCTCCACGTAGCCGATCGAGCCCGGCGTCTGCTTGACGAGACCCGTGACGCCCTCGTTGCCCTTGCCGCCCAGGCCGGTGGGCCAGTTGACCGAGGTGTTCGCGCCGACCTTCGTCTTCCACTCCTCGCTCACCTTGGAAAGGTAGTCGGTGAAGATCGACGAAGTTCCGCTGCCGTCGGAGCGATGGACGACGAGGATCGGCGAATCGGGCAGGGTGAGCCCCGCGTTCTCCTTCGCGATAGCCGGGTCGTTCCATTTCTTGGTCTTGCCGAGGAACACGTCGGCGATGATCGGGCCCGTGAGCTTGAGCGACTGGCTGACCCCGGGGACGTTGTAGGTCATCACCACCGCGCCGAGAGCGGTCGGGATGTGCAGCACGCCGGCCTTCGCCTTGCCCATCTGCTCGTCGGTCATCGGGGCGTCCGAGGCGCCGAAGTCGACGGTGCCTTCCAAGAACTGGCGGACGCCGCCGCCGGAGCCGATCGACTGGTAGTTGATCTTCACCTCGGGCTTCAGCTTCTGGTACTCCGAGAACCACTTCGAATA
>CAYZKI010000151.1:0-3376 GCA_964478745.1 uncultured Bacteriovoracaceae bacterium | reverse complement strand
TGCGCCGTTGATCAGCGCGAATGCCGAGGGAGCCGCGAGAAGGACCGCGGTGATCGCCACCAGATGCTTTTTCATGAGAAATTTCTCCTGTGTTTCATCTCTTCGAATACCTTATAAAGGTCGAATCCGTCCGTCAGGAATGTGTTAGAGGAAGGCGCGACGCGCTTCATTAAGTCTATGAAATCAAAAACAAAAAGAATTGCACTCATCGCTCACGACAACCTCAAGGGTGGGCTGATCGCCTGGGCGGCCAAGAACAAGAGAGTCCTGGCGCGTCACAAGCTCTACGCGACGGCGACGACGGGCGGTGAGCTCGAGAAGAACCTCAAGCTGAAGGTGCATAAGTTCAGGAGCGGCCCCCTGGGCGGCGACCTCCAGATCGGCGCTTTGATCGCCGAAGGCAAGATCGACCTCATGATCTTCTTCTGGGATCCGCTTTCGCCCCATTCCCACGACGTCGACGTAAAGGCGCTGCTCCGGATCGCCGCCGTCTGCGACATTCCCGTCGCGTGCAACCGGGCATCGGCGGATTACATCTTCTCCTCTTCGATGATGTAGGCGGGACGCGACCGCGGGATCATCTGTGGCTGCGGAAGACCCAGAACAGCAGGGAGACCAGGACGCTGATGATCAGGCTCGTCCCGAACGGCATGTAGAACTTGAAGTTCGGGCGGTCGATCACGATGTCGCCCGGAAGCTTGCCGAACGGAAGGAACTTGATCCCGAACTGCCAGAGCAGGCCGGCGAGCACGAGCGAGATGCCGAGGGCGATCAGGAGCTTCGGGTTCAACTCGGCCTCCTACCGCGACGGGATCCAGTTGTTCGATACCGCCACGTAGCCCATGCCGACGATGAACGCGAAGAGGATCGCCGTGAGCACCACGTAGATCATGTACGGATGCGTCCAGATCGGGCCCTTGTGCTCGGTTTCATGTCCTCGCGCGCTTGCGGCATGAACGCGGTTTTCGCTGTTTTCCGGGACATTCTTGCTCATTCGAGGACCTCGGGAGTACTTTGGACTCTACCACGCTTTTAGGCTATGTTCGGCTTGTTTATGCACCGCCACCCGCTGACAGAGCGCATTCCGGAATACCTCATGCCCTACGTGGCCAAGCAGGACCCGCGGCTCTACATAGCGATCGACCATGAGAGCTGGCGGTTCATCCTCAAGATCGCGCGCGCCTTCTTCGCGAAGCATGCGCACCAGAAGTACCAGGACGGGCTTCGCGAGACGGGGATTTCCCCGGACCGCATCCCTCTCATCTCGGAGATGGACGAGAAGCTCCGGCGTTTCAACTGGCGCGCGGTGCCGGTGAGCGGCTTCATCCCGCCCGCCGTCTTCATGGAGTTCCTCTCGCTCGGCGTCCTGCCGATCGCCTGCGACATGCGGCAGCTCGAGCACCTGGCCTACACGCCGGCGCCGGACATCGTGCACGAGGCGGCCGGACACGCGCCGATCATCGCGGACCCCGACTTCGCCGACTACCTCCGCCACTACGGGGTGATCGCGGAGAAGGCCATCTATTCCAAGCAGGACCAGGACGTCTACGAGGCCATCCGGCACCTTTCGATCGTGAAGGAGGATCCGCATTCGACCGAGGCCGAGAGGCAGGCGGCGCAGAGGCGGCTCGACGACGCGATCGCCGCGGTCGACCACGTGAGCGAGGCGACGCAGCTCGGGCGCATGGGCTGGTGGACCTTCGAGTACGGGTTGATCGGCTCGATCGATTCGCCGAAGATCTACGGCGCAGGCCTCCTTTCCTCCGTCGGCGAGAGCTATCACTGCCTGAGCCCCGAGGTCCGCAAGGTCCCGTTCTCGATGGATTGCGTGAACGTGAACTTCGACATCACGAAGCCGCAGCCGCAGCTTTTCGTCGCGCCGGACTTCCAGACGCTCACTCAGGCGCTCGAGGAGCTCGCGAGGACCATGGCCTTCCGAATCGGCGGGGCCGAGGGTCTCAGGCGCGCGAAGAAGGCCGAGTCGGTCTGCACCGCCGAGCTCGAGACCGGCGTGCAGATCAGCGGCGTGATCACCGACTACCGCGTCGACGCGAAAGGCGGCGTGACCTTCGTCAAGACCGCGGGCCCGACCCAGCTCAGTCACGGCGGAAGGCAGATCAGGAACCAGGGCCCGGACTATCACGCGCAGGGCTTCAGCACGCCTCTCGGTCCCGTCAAAGGAACCGGCAAGGGAGTGGCCGATCTCGGCGAGGAAGAGCTGAAGAAAGGCGTCATCGAGTTCGAGTCGGGCATCACCCTCCGCGGCCGCTTCAAAAGCTCGGTCCGCGACGGCTGGAGAAACCTCGTCGTCGCGTTCGAGGACTGCACGATCACCCATGGCTCCGAGGTCCTTTTCAAGCCCGAGTGGGGCACTTTCGATCTCGTCTGCGGCACGCGCGTGACCTCGGTCTTCGGTGGCGCGGCCGACCGCAAGGCCTATCTGGAGCACACCGGCGGCTTCCATCAGGAGCCCGGCCAGCAGAAAACCAATCTCACGGACCAGAACCGCGAGCTGAACGCGCTCTACGAGAGAATGCGCAAGGCGCGCGACTCGGGGATGAAGGGCCAGGCGCTCGCCGCCGAGCTCGACGCCATCCACGACGCGCTCGAGAAGGCCGCGCCGGACGACTGGCTGCTTCGTTACAGCCTGCTCGAGGCGGCGGTGGCGAACGGGCTTCAGGCGACCTGGGAAAAGCGCGCGCGCGCCAGGCTCGCCGAGATATCGAAGCTTTCGGCCGAGAAGGCCGAGCTCATCGATCGAGGGCTTTCCTTGCTGAAGGCGGGTGCGGCATGAAGTGGATATTCCTGGGCGCGATCTTCGGCTTCATCGCCGTCGGCGCGGGGGCTTTCGGGGCGCACGGCCTCTCGCAGAGCCTGAGCGAGAAGAGCCTCGCCGTGTGGAAGACCGCGGCCGAATACCAGATGTACCACGCGCTCGCCCTCGTGGCGCTCGGCGCGTCGGGCATGAACGCCGGGCTCGCGGGCGTGGGCTTCACGCTCGGAATCCTCATCTTCAGCGGCAGCCTTTACGCGCTCGCGCTCACGGATATCAAGATTCTGGGCGCGGTCACTCCGATCGGCGGGGTGTTCTTCCTGTTGGGCTGGGCCGCCTGGGCCTGGAAGGCGTGGCAGGCGATGTCGGCGGCGGGCCAGTGAGCGAACCGGCGAATCCCCAGCAGCCGACGACTCCGCTGTTCGTGGTCGCGTGCGTGAGCCGCGTGGTCACGAAGGTGGTCGACCGGCTGACGGGCGACCGCAACGAGGTCCCGCTCATGGTGGCGGGCGCGGTCGTCGAGGGGCTGAAAGGCTTCGGCATCGACGCGCGCGTGATGTACGGCCCCGCGGCCTGGGTGGAGGTCCTCGAGGACCACTCGGT
>CAYZKI010000150.1:0-7794 GCA_964478745.1 uncultured Bacteriovoracaceae bacterium | reverse complement strand
CCTCGTTGCCGCGGTGCTTAACGTGCCTCCCCTGATTATTCTTAAAATCATGGAGGCGGATATCGCGCTCCTCGTCGCGTGGCCGTTCATCCAGTAAATCTTCGTCGGGAGCTTCATCCTCTATTACTCACGGATCATCTGGCTCCATCTCGAGCACGCGATGACCCGGACACTGGAAGACTCGGACAGGAAAAGGTAGACTCGGTCCACCTGCACATGGTGACAACCCGTTCGAACCTTACTCAACTCGAGTCTCTTCGGGAGGAGATCGAAGCGCTTTGCTCGCTCGGTCTTCCGTTCGACTCGCTTCTGCCCCCGCTGCTCGATCGCATCCGCGAGCTGATTCCGTCGGAGTTCGTCACGTGCATCTGGACGCCCGTCGGCAAGACGGAGCTCACCGCGTTCTCGCAGAAGACGGACGACGCGGAGCTCATTCACCGGTATCTCGTCGAATTCGTGAACAAGCGCGAGAACGAGCTGGTCACGCCGTTCAGCGAGTTCATCGTCTCGGGCCGCAAGGTCGAGGACCTGTCGTGGTTCGAGGGCATCGAGAAGTCGGATCTCTACAACGAGGTGCTCCGCCCGATCCGCAGCACGCGCGCGATCCGGGCCCGCGTCGGCCTGGGCGCGAGCTCCGGCATCGGCACGCTCACGCTGAGCCGCTCGGAAAGGGAAAGGCCGTTCACCGGGGACGAGATCCGCCTCCTCGAGTCGCTCACCGGCTTCCTCGACAACGCCGTCCGGAACGATCCGAGCCTGCTCGGTTACGGCGAGGTCAGCAACCGGGGCATCCTGATCGCGCGCCCCGACGGCGAGATCGTCTCGAGCTCGGGCCAGGCCGAGGCCACGCTTCTCATGGCGAACGGGGTCGGCCTCGTGCGCTCGAGCGAACCGGGCAGAAAGGCCGCCCGCGAAAGGGGCGAGCGCCTGCTCCCGGCCGCCGTCCGCTCCGCGATCGCCAAGAGCATCAAGGGCGGCAAGGTGAGCCAGATCCCGATCCAGAACCATTGGGGGCACTTCGCCTTCACGCTTCATCCCCTGAGCGCCGCGGGCGGCAGGCCGGGCGCGCCCTCCGAGCTCGCGATCGTGGTCGAGCACCGCGAGGACCGGCGCCTCGAGAGGTTCCGCGCCGCGCGCGAGAAGGGGCTCAGCCCGCAGGAAGCGCTCGTGGTGACCGAGTTCCTGAACGGCTCCTCGCACGAGGAGACGGCCCGGCAGCTCCGCATCGCTCAGGCCGTGCTCGAGGAGCATCTCGCGCGGATCTACTCGAAGCTCGGCATCAACGACCGCTACGGGCTCGCGCAGCTGATCTCGCCGTCCGGCGTCGCCGCGAGCTAGCGCGACAGGAACTGGGTGATCCTGACGATCGCTTCCTGCGATTCCAGGATGCGGCGGTGGCCGGTTCCCGGTAAAGCCTCGATCGATCCGCGCGGCAGCGTGGAGACGAGCTCGGAAGCGTGACTCCAGGGCACCTCGCGGTCCGCAGGGTCGTGCAGCACGAGAACGGGGGGCTTCACGTTCGACGCGAGCGTCTCGGTGGTGATGTCCTCCCAGCGCAAGCCGACGCGCCTGGGAATCTCGTCGCGGACGCGCGACTTCACCGCGGGCGGGAGCCCGAAGGCGTCGCAGAGCTGATCGAGGAAGTAATCCGGCTTGGTCGAAGGCGCGATCAGGATCAATCGCTCGGCCCTGAGGCCACGCCTGACGGCAAGCAAGCTCGCTATCGCTCCGAACGAGTGCGCGACGATGGCCTTCACGCCGCCCGAGCGGAGGGTGAGCGCATGGATCGCGGCCGCGTATTCGTCGGCGTTGGTCTGCTTGCCCGGCGATTCTCCGTGCGCCGGCGCATCGAGCGCGACGACCGAGAATCCCTCGGCCACGAGCGCCGGAATGAGCGCGTGCCACTGCCCCGATTGCCCGCTCCAGCCGTGAGCCAGCAGGACGGTCGGGCCGTCGCCCCAGGAGCGCGCATGATAGGAGCGGCCCCGGGACTCGAAGGGGAAGCGGTGGGCTTTGCGCATCAGCTGCTCAGCGGCCCTCGGCACCGGGAGCCGGGAAGGCGTGACGAACTTCTCCGCGATCAGCCTCGCGCACAGGCCCGGAGCCAGGATTCCCAGGGCACGAAAGGCGAGCGTCGAGTCGAGCTTGGGGATCGGGATCTCCGGAAACAGTCCGGCCTTCGCTTGATGTTGGATCTTCATATTAGGCACTCCCTTGGCGTTGAGCTTCGCGTTCCAGGGCATGGAACGCGTTCCACGCGCGCTCCTTGGCGCGCGGATCTTCGAGCAGCCGGGCCGCGTAGTGGTAGCCCAGCATGATCCCATAGAGGTCATGGGAAAACTGATCGCAGTCGGTATCCTCGCGGAAGTGGCCTTCTTCGACCGCGGTATGCACGATCCGCGAGCGGGTCTTGAACCATTCCTTCTGGACCGCTACGAGAAAGTCGCGCGCCGGCCCGGGCCGGTCGTCGAGCTCGACTGCGGCCGTGACGAAGATGCAGCCGCCCGGCATGACGACGTCGGCGCCCCAGGCCATCCAGCGCTCGAAGAGCGCCTCGACCCGGGGCTTGCCTCGGGGGGACTTCAGCGCCGGTCGAATGACCGACTCGGTGAACTGTTGGGAGGCGCGCTTCAGGACCTCGATCTGGAGGCCTTCCTTCGAGCGGAAGTGGGCGAAGAGCCCGCTCTTCGACAGGTTCAGCTGATCGGCCAGCTTTCCGATCGTGAGGCCGTCCAGCCCGAGAGTGCTGGCCACACGGACCGCGCGGTCCAGAATCAGTGCTTTGGTGAGCTCGCCCTTTCCCATGGTTAGAAAATAGCACGATCGTTCGTAATATTTCAAGTCCAGTCTAACGCTCTGAATATAAAAAGAAACTTGCTGCTCCTCGTTGACCAGCCGCTCGTTCCTTCCTATGGCTGAGAGTCAGAGGGAAAAATCGATGCTGAAGAAAGAGATTCTGAGCTTGAGCCTTGGGGCGCTCCTGGTGCTGGGTGGAGGAAGCGCCGTCGCCGGACCGACGATCATCGAAGAAGGTTTCGACGTCCAGATGGGAGGCGGAATCCCACCCGCGGCGGCCGATATCCTTTGGGTCATCGACGACAGCGGAAGCATGGCGACGTACCAGATGAAACTGGCCGCGGCGGCTCCGCGTTTCATGAAGGCTTTGGGAGTCGGAAACTGGAAGCTCGGGGCGATCACGACGGACTCCGCAGGCAAGAGCATCGGGCTTGCCTCGGGAACGGAGCTCACCTCCTCGGACTCCGTCACCACGAACCTGTTCGTCTCCTGGATCTCGAACATCGGAACTTCGGGCTCGGCCACTGAGGCGCCATTCGACTCGGCGATCGCGCATCTTTCGGCGAATCCGGGCTTCCTGCGCCAGGGGGCCGAGCTGATCCTGATTATCGTGACCGACGCTCCCGAGCAGTCGAAGGCCACCCAAACGGATCTGATCGCGGCTCTGCGCCAGAATGACCCGCTCAAGGTGATCACGCCCTATTTCTTCCTCAGCGGAACGGACCTGGGCTGCGCCTCCACCAACGATCCTTTCACCTACACCGGCAGCAAGTTCGAGCTCCTTTCGACAGCGCTCGGCAGTGTCGCGAAGGTCGGCTCTCTCTGCGCGGCCGACTTCGAAACGAAGATCGAGGCCGTCGGAAGCCAGGTTCCGCGCGGAATGGGGACCGGCCCGATCGGCGACGGATATCTCCGCTTGATGAGCACGCCGGACGCGACGACGATCGAAGTGCTGTTCAACGGGAGAAAGCTCCCCGCAGGACCGGCAGGAAAAGGCAATTGGCTGTACGACCCGAGCGGAAACGCGATCGTCCTGACGGATACGAGCTATCTTCCCGCTGGGACATCGGAGATCCGGGTTCGTTACGCTAAGAAGTAGGTCTGACGAATCGGAGTCGGTTTCGGTTTCGGTGACACCGTCACCGAGTTGAATCCCGGATAGGCTCAGGGGAGCTCCCGTCAGCGGGTAGCTCCCCTTGGCATTTCAGAGAGTACGATAATTAGGCGAACGCCTGATTAGGACTTCTGGCCAGCCTTCTGTCCGGCCTTCTGACCAGCCTTCTGGCCAGCCTTCTGACCAGCTTTCTGCCCGGCCTTCTGACCAGCCTTCTGTCCGGCCTTCTGACCAGCCTTCTGGCCAGCTTTCTGCCCGGCCTTCTGGCCAGCTTTCTGTCCGGCCTTTTGGCCAGCCTTCTGCCCGGCCTTCTGGCCAGCCTTCTGGCCAGCCTTCTGCCCGGCCTTCTGGCCAGCCTTCTGGCCAGCCTTCTGGCCAGCCTTCTGTCCGGCCTTCTGTCCGGCCTTCTGTCCTGCGGCGCTCGTCGTGCCGTCAGCGTAGAGCGGCGCTGCCGCTAGGCTGAGAGCAAAGACAGACGCGAGTACGCTTTTGAGCAAGCTACGCTTCATAAAGTTCGGTCTCCTTTTCGCGAATTGGGAATCAGGTTGCGCCAACGAGCAATTGCAACCCAGGTGCCCTGCCGCGAAGTGGCGTAACTCCACAGGCGTTAGAGACTCGGCGAAGCGAGCGGGCAAGGCGGATCAGCGCAGCGAGAACGTCGCGTACACCGTTGTCGTGATGTCCTGCTTGCCGGCCTCGACGTTCGGAGCCGCGGGCGCGTCAGCGGCGAACTTCGCGCGCGCTTCCATCATGACCACCGGGTGAGGCGAGGATCCTTCGGGCTTGATCTCGCTGATCGAGACGAGCGCGCCCACCTTCGCTCCGAGAGCCGCCGCGAGCTTGTCCGCCTTCGCGCGCGCGTGCGTCGCCGCTTCCTCGAGGCAGGCCATCTGCTCCTGCTTGAGTTTTTCAGGGGAAAGATAGGTACTCAGCGCGCCGACGTCGCGGATGTTCTCCTTCGCGGCGATCGCGATGACCTCTCCCAGCTTCTGGATGTTCGAGCTCGTCACGCGAAGTCCCATCCGCGCGCGGAAGCCTTTCGAGACGAGGCGGTCTTTCTCCCAGACTTTCTCCTCCTGGACCGAGTACTCGGAGGTCTCGATATCCATGTTCTCGAGGTTCAGTCGTTTCACGGCCGAACGCACTCTCTCGTACGAGTCGGTCGCTTTGGAGACGGCGGCCTTGATGTCCTTTTCCAAGGCGTCCGCTGTCACGCTGATCGCTCCGCGGTCCGGGACCGTGCGGCGATTGCAAATTCCCTCGACCGAAATTCCCTGCAACGGGCTGGGCGTTGCCGCCTCAACCGAGGAGCTGAACATGACCGACGCCGCGAAACCGGCGGCGAAACCGAGCGAGCTAAGTGATTTCATCGCAACAGTAAACACCCGTCCGTGGCGCGTTGCAATTCATGATGCATGTGGCCACGTCACCCGCGAGTTCGGTCTAGTCAGGGCTGATGCCCGATGATAGTTGTGGGCCCGGATGGCCGAGAAGAAGCAGATCCTCCTCGTCGAGGACGATCATTACATTTCCGAGTCGATCGTCGAGCTTCTCACCGATGAAGGATACGAAGTCGCCAGCACCGGAAACGGCCAGGAAGCGCTCGATTATCTCCGGGCCGCGAAGAGACTTCCCGATCTGATCCTCCTCGACCTCATGATGCCCGTGAAAGACGGCTACAAATTCCGCGAGGAGCAGGTCGAGGATGCCCGCCTCGCGAACATCCCGGTCGTCGCCATGTCAGCGGATCGCGGTGCGCAGGCCAAGACACAGGGAACGGGCGTCCGCTATTCGCTCCGCAAGCCTTTGGAGCTCGAAGAGCTTCTTCGAATCATCGCGGAAATCTGCGGCTAGTTTCCCTTTTGATTTGAGAGCTTGACCTTGCGGGCTGATTCTTGACAAATACAGTCATGTATCTGAAAATCAAGGCAAAGGTACAAGTCTGTGGAACGTCGTTTGGGCCTTGTCCTCATCATTGCATCTGCGTCTTTGTCCGGCTGCTTCAGTGAAGGCACCTGGAGCGACGACAATCCTACGCTCAAGCTCCGTCCGGGCGTGAAGTCGCTCGCGGTGAACAACTCCTTCACCTTCACGACTCTCGGCGGAAAAGAGCCGCTGGTGTTCTCGGTCTCGGCGGGAGGCGGCTCGATCGTTCCTGCCACGGGCCACTACACGGCTCCGGGAACCGCCGGCACCGCGACAGTGCGCGTTACCGACGCCGACGGCGCGATCGCGGAGTCCGCCGTGACCATCAATCCTACAGTTTCCCTGAGCCCCGCGACCAAGTCTCTCGCGGGCAACACCCAGTTCACCTTCACGGCTTCGAACGGGGTGCCGCCGTACACGTTCTCGGTTGCCTCGGGCACCGGCTCGATCAACGCCTCGACTGGCCTCTACACGGCGCCGGCCTCGGCCGGCACCGCGGTCGTGCAGGTCGTCGACTCGCTCGGGAACCTGGCTCAGTCGAACGTCACTCTCTCGGACGCTCTGGTCATCTCGCCCGCGTCGAAGACGATGCTGGTCTCGGGCTCGTTCACCTTCACCGCGAGCGGCGGGGTCGGGGCGCGCACCTTCTCCGTGGTTTCGGGCGGAGGCTCGATCAACGCGGGCACCGGCGCCTACACGGCTCCCGGCACCGCGGGCTCCGTCGTCGTTCGCGTCACCGACTCGCTCGGGAACACCGCTGACTCGGCGGTGACCGTGAACGGCGCGCTCGCGATCAGCCCGACCTCGAAAACCCTCGTGGTCAACGCGACCCAGACCTTCACCGCATCGGGCGGCATCCCGCCTTACACGTACTCGCGCCCCGCCGGCACGGGCACCGTGAACGGCACGAGCGGGCTCTACACGGCGCCCGCGAGCTCGGGCACCGCCACAGTGCGGGTGACCGATTCGCTGGGCGCGACCGCCGACGCGACGGTCACGGTGAACGGCGCGCTCGCCATCAGCCCGACGACCAAGGTGCTGAGCACCGGCGAGGTGTTCAGCTTCAGCGCTTCGGGCGGCGTGGCTCCCTATACCTATTCCAGGACCAGCGGCACGGGCTCCATCAACTCGTCGACGGGCGCGTACACGGCTCCCGCGAGCCCCGGCACCGCGATCGTGACCGTGACGGACTCGCTCGGAGCGACCTCCAGCGCGGGAATCACCATCAATCCGGCGCTCGAGATCTCGCCGGCCACCAGGACGATCGCGACGGGCGGGAGCTACACCTTCTCCGCCTCGAACGGCACGCCTCCTTATACGTTCTCGGTTCCCTCGGGCACGGGCTCGGTCAATGCCTCGACCGGCCAGTACACGGCGGGAGCCCCCGCGATCAGCACGGTCCGCGTCACCGATTCGGCGGGCAAGACGGCCGATGCCACGGTCACGGTCAACGGCCCGCTCGCCATCACGCCGGTCACGAAGACCCTGGCCGCGAACAACCAGTTCACCTTCGCGGGCAGCGCGGGCGTTCCTCCTTATACGTATTCCGTGATCGCCGGCGGCGGGAACATCAACTCCTCGACCGGCCTGTATACGGCTCCGGCCGCCGCGGGCAGCGCCACGGTCCGCGTGACCGACGCCGACGGCAGCACCGCCGACTCGACGGTCACGATCAACGCGGCCCTGGCCATCACGCCCGCCTCGAAGACCATCCAGACCAATGACGTGTTCCTGTTCGGAGCCACGGGCGGAGTTCCGCCCCTGGCTTTCTCCGTGCAGAGCGGAACGGGCACCATCGATCCCTCGACGGGCTCCTACACCGCGCCGGCCTCGTTCGGCTCGGCGACGGTTCGCGTGACCGACTCGGCGGGGAACACGGCTGATTCCGCGGTGAGCATCTACGCGCCTCTGGTGATCAGCCCGACGTCCAAGGCGCTGGCGGTCGGCAACTCGTATAC
>CAYZKI010000149.1:4364-7820 GCA_964478745.1 uncultured Bacteriovoracaceae bacterium | reverse complement strand
GGCGCCTGCAGGCCCCCGAGGGCGACCGCGCGCCCCCGGCCCGCCGGCCGAATCCTCGCCCGGCGCGGGTCGCGTCCGAGCGCACGGCCCTTCCCCGTTCCTTCGGCCAGGATCCTGCTGAACTCCACGCTTTCGTGCGCCAGGTACGGATCGTAGCTCACCACGCGATCACTGGTCGCCGCCGCGCGGTTCGTGGAGAACCCGGTGAGCGTCCCCCCCCGGGCGCGGGCAAGCAGGGCCGTGGCCTGCGAGAGGCCGAACCTCTGCTCCGTGTTGATCACCCGCGCGTAGCGCCCCGCGATCGACAAGTGCGTCCCGAGCGGGTTGCGGTCGTAGGCCAGGTAGCCGAGCCCCAGGCGTTTCGCCCAGAGCTCGGAGCGCTTCTCGATCAGCCAGTCGAAGCCCCGGGGGTCGAGCCCCATCTCCTCGGCCGCGAGCGTGAGCAGGATGAGGTCGCCCATCCCGCCCGGGCGCACGATCAACGTGTCCGACCGGGGTCGGGCCGCGAACGGGCCCAGGGCGGTCGCGCCGGCGCGCCCTACCCAGGAGGCCGGTCTCCAGAAAGCCTCGTCGATTTTCTTGAGCTTCATCGGGTCCATCGGGCGCTCATGAGGGCGTTCGCGAGAAAGCGAGCGCCACGCCGCCGGCGATGGCCGGTATTCCCTCGAGGGCCGCCTCGAGCTTGAGAAGCGCGGGATGCGGCCTCTTCACGAAGGGCGGGATGAGGAACAGGTAGCGGGAGCTCTCGCGCTTCCACCCGCGGCTCGCGGCGAGGCGCGCGAACGCGCCCGGGCGGAAGTTCCGCTCTCCCGCCTTGAAGGTCTGCCCGAGCAGCACGTAGGGGTTCCAGGAGTTCGGCTCGATGGCCAGCCACCAGCATTGGGCCTGCGCGACCGCCCCGACCGCCAGGACCCCGCGGTCCCAGTCGTTCACGTGATGGAGGACGTCGTTCGTCAGCACGCAGTCCGGCCGGAAGCCTCCGGCCGCCGTCCCGAGCTCTTCCATCGTCCCGCTCTCGAAGCGGACGTTGGTCACTCCCGCGCGCGCGGCCTCCTCGCGCGCGAACACGACGTACACGCGCTGGGGCTCGATGCCGAGGAAGCTCAGGTCCGGGCGCCTGCGCGCCAGCCCGATCAGGAGCCCGCCCGTGCCCGAGCCGATCTCGAGGACCGACGCTCCCCTCGGCAGGCGCGACAGGAAGCCCTCGACGTACAGCTCGCGGCGGCGATTGAGCCAGCAATCGCGTTCGCGGGCGTACTCTTCGGGACGGCCATCCCAGTGCGAGTTGAGCACCGGACCTCTTTAGAGGCTGTCGATCGCCTTGTCGTTGACCTGGATCTTGGCCTGCTTCTTCAGCCCGGCCAGGTAGGTCTGGGTGAGCTCCTGGCGAAGATCGTTCTTCACGCGCAGCTCGACCTCTTCGTAGGTCATCGGCTTGCCGGCCTTCTTCTCGATCACCTTGATCACGTGATAGCCGTAGCTCGTCTTGACGGGGCCCACGACCTCGCCGACGCCCGCCTCGAAGGCGGCGTCCGTGAACTCGGAAACCATGCGGTCGCGGCCGAAGAACCCGAGATCGCCGCGGTTGTTCTTGGCCGACGGATCCTTCGAGAACTTCTCGGCCATCGCCTGGAAGTCCGCGTTCGGCTCCTTCGCCTTCTTCACGAGATCCTTGGCCTGAGTCTCGTCGGAGACGAGGATGTGCATGGCGTGCACCTGGTCCGTGCTGTAACGGCGCTTGTTGCTCTCGTAATACTTCTTGGCGGCGCTCTCGGTCATCTTCGCGCCGAGGTTCTTCTGGAGAATCCGGTTCGCGAGGAAGTTGCGGCGGAAAGCGGCGACGGCGTCCTTGTACTCCTGGTCCTGGTCGAGCTTCTCGCGCGCGGCCTCGGCGACGAGCACCTCCTGCTCGATCAGGCTGTTGAGAACCTGACGGCGGGTGTTGCCGTCCTTGAGGACGTTCTGGCGTTGAGCTTCGTTCAGCCCGCTGAGCGCGGTCTTCAAATCCTTGTCGGAGATGGACTGGCCGTTCACCTTCGCCAGCTCGGCGGCCTGAGCCGTGGAAGCCACGGCCAACAGAACGATCCAAGAAAGATACCGGTTCATCGAAACTCCCTCCGCTGGAGTGCTTCCGGGCAGAAACCTTTCAGGGCTCCTGCCCGCTATTAAGAAAACTTCTCGAACAGTTTATTATAATGCGCCTGAATCCGCCTTAAATCCACCATGTTAAAGAAACTCGAGAAACTGAGCCAGACGGCCACGGCGCTCAGATCCTTGAACTGCGGAGGGATGAACCTGGGGGCGTCAATAATCCCCTCCCGGTGCTTCTGGTAGAGCAAGGGCACGTCGTCGACCCTGAGTTTGCCCGCGAACAGGAAGGGGATCATCTGGGCCTTCCCGGCCCGGATCGCCGCCCGCATGAAGTTGTAGTTCTCGATGAACCCGCGGCAGTACGAGATGTCCTTCGTGAAAGGCGCGCCCCCTTCGGGGAGCCCCCCGCGGAATACCCGCTTCGCGTTCGTGATGCATTCGCGCTCGGAGTAGCCTTCGGTGCGGAAGAACTCGATGACTTCCAGAAGGTTAGCGCCATCCTCGGCCTTGTCGATCGCGAGGATGCGGTCATTGATGTGCCGGGCTCTCTTGGGATAGGAGCGGAAGGTGAAGATCTCCATGATCACCGCGAGGCCCTCCTGGGTCGAGGAGCAGCGGGGCGGGCCCTTGGAAAGCCAGGTCGCCACGTGCTGCGCGGCCCCGTTCTGGGTCGTTCCCACGTGGACCCAGCCTTCGTGGACCTCGAGGATATCCACGTCGCGGGCCGAGAAGGTCGACCCTTCGCGGATCTTGACGACGTCGCCGCCGGCCGCCGCGTCCGCGAGGATCCCGTCAGAGAGCCTGGCCTTCACGTTCGTGTCGCCGAAATAGCCCTGAAAACGGTCATTCAGCGCGTCGACGACGTCCTGAGAGCTCAGGTCCTCGGGGTAGTCGGGAGCGATCGCGCTGTCCTCGATCCCGCCCAGGATCTCGTAGAGAAGCTGCGCCGAGCTCAGGATCGTGTTCTTTTCGTCATAAAAATGACTCTTGGGCGAGCCGTAAAGCTTGCAGCTCAGCTCCCAGAAGCGCCTGGTTCCGCGCGCCTGAAGCATCTGCACCACGTCGGCGTACTGCTCGACGATCTCCGCCAGCAGGCGGCCCACCTCGTCCTCGCCCCCGAGGGAGCGGACGATGTCCTCGCCGATGTCCTTCAGCTCGGCGAGCTTGGCCGCGGCATCGAAACCGAGCGGATTCCCGGCGTAAAACTCCGCGTCGAGCTTCGGCATCTCGCGGAACTTCTTCTTGATCAGGAAGTCCTCGACCGACGAATCCCACTTGATCGCGTCGAGGATGCGGATCGGCTTCTGGCAGTCGACGATCCGCTGCGAAAGCCGCTTGATCTTCTCCTTATAAGTAGCCCAGACC
>CAYZKI010000149.1:1369-4354 GCA_964478745.1 uncultured Bacteriovoracaceae bacterium | reverse complement strand
GTGCCATACTCCCCGGCCCTCCGCTTGCACTTCGTCGCCGATATGACATCGAAGAATCGCATGGTGGCCCCTGAGGAACACGTCCACGGTCCCGAGACCGCGGAGCACGAGCTGCGCAAGGCGTACAACACGGTCATCGAGACCGGCGTCACGCACTTCTGGGACCGTAAAGCCATTCAGGGCGTGAACGCGCACGAAGCGATCACCCTCTACAAGAGGGCGTACAACGCCTATCGGTCGGACAACCGCCTCGCCGCCGAGCGCTGGGCCCGCGCGACCAAGCATCTTTCGCGCGCATTCTGGCACGAAGCGAAGATCGCGTTCCTCGAGCCGCGCGCTTCGGAGCTCCCTTACATCGAGGGAAGCTCGGCCGAAGACGTGCACCTGCATGAAAAAAGCGATACGACCGCCGATCTCCTCACGTCGCTCGAGGAGCATGTCCCTCCCGGGCTTTCCGAGATGCCCGAGGAGATGCGGCGTTACGTCCAGCGCGCGCGCCGGCACCTCGAGGCCCTCGAGCAGCCGGATTATCGCCACGAGCTTCTGCGCGCGGAAAGGATCAAGGCGGCGCACGAATACGGCCGCGTCGTCGAATGCCTGGCATTAGGCTACGAGGCCGAATCGAAAACCTCGCCTGGATCGCCGGAGAGCATGGGTCGACCTGCTGCATAATCAGTACAGATCGCTCGTCTGCCAACACTTTGTTTCGTTGGGCGTGGACTCGGCGACCGGCGCGCCATTATCGTTAGAGTTCGATGCTCATCGGAATCGGGAGTCGACTCAAAGGGGCAGTCCTTCTGCACTTGATCGGGGCACTTGCGCTCGTCCCCCTCGCTCGCGCGGAAGTCATGACTGGCTCTTCCAAGGCGCATCCTCGGATCGATGCGACGCGGTCCACGGGCGGCATGGCCCCCTCCCTTCCCGTCGGAATCACCTTCGTCACCACCACGACCACGACGACGACGACCACCACCACGACCACGACAACGACGACGACCACTTCGACGACGACGACGACCTCGACCACCACGAGCACTTCAACCACGACCACCACGACGATCGCGGCGTGCACGCCGGGCTGCGGGCCCTCGAAGCAGGCGCAGTACTGCAGGAATTCGCGGGTTCCGGACGGATGCGGAGACTGGTGCAACGGCGGCACTCTTTACGGAACCGACAGCCGTCCGCGCCAGCCGACGAACGTGCAATACGTCTGGAGCTCCAACTCCAATTTCGCGGCCGCATGCACGAGCCTGGGCGGAGGCGACATCCAGCCGGTCTCCCCGATCCACCTTCTGTGGAAGGTGCGGGACAACGGCGCATCGTGGGTGATGGAAGGCTTCGGCACGCCTGATTGCCTCGGCTCGGGAACGTACACCGGCTGGAATCCCGGTGACCTCGACGGCGGTCCCTGGGAAGGCTACGTCGTCACGTATTGCGACTCGAATACCTGCCGCCCCGAAGCCTGCAATCCGGGCAGTGGAAGCCGGATTCGAATGACTCCTTTCGTGACCGCGCCCAACGGACCGGGCCAGTGGGGACAGAGCTACTGGACTCGTCTCGAAAACTGGTCCGGGGCCGGCGAACAGAACGCCTGCGGCTTCTGCACTTACGCTGCAGTGCCCTAATATTAACAATGTACGCAACATCTCAAATCGAAACGATTTTTATATTACGAGAATAATTGATTAATTTTGTCCAGATTGTTATTCTTTCATTACTGGTATGCGTGGGACGTGGGTCGCGACTTCTAAAGCAGGTCGCATAATTACCGCAATCGTATATGTAGCCGCGTGCAGCTCAGGGATCCTGGGCGGATGGATCCGTCTGGCCATCGCCGGCCCTGTGACTTCCTCTTCGGCCGTCACCCCGCGCTCGATCTCCGTACGGAACGCTTCGGGCGTGACTCCCCCGCTTCCCGCCGCGATTCCGGCGGTCACCACCACCACAACCACCACCACGACCACCACGACGCTGCCCGTCCCCGTGATCACGGCACCTTCCGCAGGCGCCGTTTTTCCGGCGGGCACCACGTCGGTGACCGTGACGTGGAATGCCCTTCCCGTCGCGGGTTATCTGATCCGCGCCTGGGACGTCGCCCTTCAACCCACCTACGCCACTTATCAGGACATGGTGGCGCCATCGACGATTCAGACGATCGTCCCCGTCACTGACGGCGGGAGCTATTTCTTCTGGATGCATTCGGCGAACAGCACGACGGACTACAGCGCCGCTGCCAGCGTGAGCTTCTCGGTCGGAACCACCACCACGACCACCACCACCACGACCTCGACGTCATCGACCACGACCACGACGCAGCCCCTGCAGAACCTCTACCAGGCCGTCGGCTGGATCGAGAGCGCGAACTACACCACGGTGAGCGGCTGGGCCCTGGACCAGGACCTCGGAGCCGGCGCCATCCAGGTTCACGCCTACGTGAACGGCGTCTTTGCCGGCGCCGGAACGGCGAACACGTACCGCGCCGACCTGATCCCGATCTACGGATCCGCCTATCACGGATATTCCATCACCTTCGTCTCGCCGATCTCGTCGGCGACGGGAGGACAGGTCCGCGTGTATGCGATCGGTACGGACTCCGGCGGCAACCCCACGGGCCAGAACCCGGAGCTCTCCGGAAGCCCGTATTGGGTCGCGCCCGCGTGCTCCCCTGACTGCTCGGCCGCGAAGCGCGCGAGCTACTGCATCACCTCCCGCGTTCCCGACGGTTGCGGAAACTGGTGCAGCGGCGGCGCTCTCATGGGCACTAGCCAGCGTCCCCCTCAGCCCACGAGCGTGAGTTACTACTGGCAGCCGAACGCCAACTTCGCGGCGGCCTGCTCGACCGCGGGTGGCGGCGACCTCAACAACAATCCTCCCCTGCACATCCTCTGGAAGCTCAAGGACAACGGCCTGACCTGGCACATGGAAGGCTTCGGTACGCCGAACTGCGCGACCTCGGGAACCTACACGGGCTGGAACGACGAAGAC
>CAYZKI010000149.1:0-1359 GCA_964478745.1 uncultured Bacteriovoracaceae bacterium | reverse complement strand
GTATCAGGGCTACCTGGTCACTTACTGCGACTCGAATACCTGCCGGCCGGAGAACTGCAACTTCGGCGGTGGCTCGTACCTACGCATGAGCAACCTGATGATCTCGCCGAACGGCCCGGGCCAGTGGGGTCATGAGTTCTGGGTCCGGCTGGACTTCCAGAACAGCCTGAACAACTGCGGCTTCTGCACCTACGCGACGTCGCCGTAGTCTCGCTTCCGCCGAAAAGAAAAAAGGCCCGGTCCCCGAAGGAACCGAGCCTTGAATCTCCAGGACCAGAATCGAGCGATTAACGCTTCGAGTACTGGTAGCGGCGACGAGCGCCTGCCAGGCCGTACTTCTTACGCTCGACTTCACGCGCGTCGCGGGTGATGTGGCCGGCCTTCTTGAGAACCGCGCGGTAGGCGGGATCCACGAGAAGGAGGGCGCGGGCGATGCCGTGCTTCACGGCACCGGCTTGGCCGGAGAGGCCGCCGCCATTGACGTTGACCGAGATATCAAAACGGCCCACGGTGCTCGTGAGCTCGAGAGGCTGCATGATCAGCATGCGAGCCGTCGGACGCGGAAAGTAATCTTCGAAGGCGCGGTCGTTGACCCGGATGACTCCGGTTTCGCCCGCGCGAGGACGCAGATAGACTCGCGCTACCGCGTTCTTCCGCTTGCCGACTTTGTGCGTTTGTTTTTCCATCGAAATCGAATCTCCTAAGAACCTGGATGTGAATTACTTGGCCGCGGTCTTCTTGTTGGCGACGACCGTGCGACGGATCGTGCCTGCCGGAAGGGGCTGCGGATTCTGAGCCTTGTGCGTGTGTTCGCCGGTCGTGAAGAGCTTCAGCTTCTTCATCTGATGGCGAGCGAGGCTCGACTTGTTCGTCATGCCCCACACGGCGAGACGAAGGATCTCGGTCGGGCGGCGCTTGCGCATCTCGCGAGCGGTCTTCGTCTTGAGACCACCGACGTATCCGGTGTGGTCGCGATAAAGCTTTCCGTCTTCCTTGTTGCGGGTGAAGACGACCTTGTCGGCGTTCAGAACGACGACGAAATCACCTGCGTCCGCGTGACGGGTGTACGTGGGCTTGTGCTTGCCAGTGATCACTCGAGCGAGAACGGTCGCGAGACGTCCAACAACCTGGTCTTGCGCATCCACTACGTACCACTTGGGAGCGTTCGGCCCCTTCGTTTCGAAAAAATGAGGGCCTGACTGCTTCGCCTGATAAGTCTTTCGCTGCAACATAGGTAGTTGGAATTACAAGAGGGCTAAGTTGAAGTCAATTCCATTATGGCCTAAGCTGAAGCCGGTTTTCCCCGGTTTTCAAGCGACTTAGATCGGAACATCGGCCCCCCGATTTCCCAGAGCCAAT
>CAYZKI010000148.1:4002-7830 GCA_964478745.1 uncultured Bacteriovoracaceae bacterium | reverse complement strand
ATCTTGCAGCTGGTGCAATAGGCCAGGGTTTCTTTACCGACGGACGACGAAGCAGCAGCATCTTTGGACGCGGGGGTCTTTGCCATGGGATTTCTCTTTCTCCGATAGATCTGGTTATATGGGAACGCGGTGGAAAATCAAGGTTCTACGCCGCCCGCCTGGACGGCCCCACATCGATCCGAACTTCTGGAACGGGCTCGCGAAACGAGCACGGCCCCGGGCGTGTATCTGATGAAAGACGAAAAGGGCGAGATCCTTTACGTCGGAAAAGCCAAGAATTTGAAGGCCCGGCTGCAGACCTACTTCCAGGCGCCCGTCCACGAGACGCCCCGGACCGAGATGATGGTCGGCCGGGTGGCCCGTTTCGACGTGATCCTGACTGAAACGGAAAGCGAGGCGCTGATCCTCGAGGCGACGCTGATCAAGAAGCATCGCCCGAAATTCAACGTCCGGCTCAAGGACGACAAAACCTACCCATACCTCAAGATCCAGGTGAATGACGCGTTCCCTAAGATCCAGTGGACGCGCCGCGTGAGCCAGGATGGGGCCCGGTATTTTGGCCCGTTTCCCTCGTCCTGGGCGGCCCGCCAGGTCATGGACCTCCTGAATGAGACTTTCAAGCTCCGGGACTGCTCGGACAATACCTTCCGGCATCGCAGCCGCCCCTGCATCCTCTACCAGATGGGGAAGTGCTCGGGACCCTGTGTGGGCGGCCTGGTCACCCCGGAGGACTACCGGGAGTCGATTCAGCAAGTCATCCAGGTGCTGGAAGGCAAGACCGACCGCCTGATCCAGGACCTCAAGCGGGGGATGGAGGACGCCTCCGAGCACGAGGAGTACGAGAAGGCCGCCGAGTACCGGGACCAGATGCGCAATCTCGAGATCGTGACCCAGACCCAAAGCGCGGTCGAA
Source organism: uncultured Bacteriovoracaceae bacterium (assembly GCA_964478745.1). Taxonomy (GTDB): domain Bacteria; phylum Bdellovibrionota; class UBA1018; order UBA1018; family UBA1018; genus CAYZKI01. Next base: position 6,918 of record CAYZKI010000148.1, on the reverse strand, counting down.
GCCGGCTCGGCCCGGGACCGGGACGTCGTGGCCGTGGCCGTGGCTCAGCAGGGGACCGAAGGGCATGCCACGGTCCTCCAGGTCCGCAACGGCAAGATGGTCGCCGTTCGCCACTACCACCTTCAGAATACCGACCCGAGCCTCACGGAAGCCCAGGTGCTGTTCGATTTCGTGTCCCAGTACTACGTCCAAGCCCAGGCGGCGGAAGAGCCCATGCCCAGGGAGGCGCTCTTCCCGGTCGCGCCCGACGACTGCGAGCTGCTCGAGAGCACGCTCGGCGTGGGGATCCGCGTGCCTGACGGGCAGGTGGACGAGCAGCTCATGAACGTGGCGCGCGCGAACGCGCAGTACGCCCTCGAGCAGAGCCAGCGCAAGCAGGAAGGCCACGGCATCAAGGCGCTCGAGGAGGTGCAGGACAAGCTCGATCTTCCGCGGCTCCCGCACCGGATCGAGTGCTACGACATCTCGAACTTCCAGGGCGAGGACGCGGTCGCCTCGCGCGTGGTCTTCATGGACGGGGCTCCGGACAAGAACCTGTACCGCCGCTACAAGATCCGCACGGTCGAGGGCTCGAACGACTTCGCGATGATGCGCGAGGTGCTCGATCGCAGGTTTTCGAAAGGCGAGGAGGCGCTTCCGGACCTGGTCGTCGTCGACGGAGGCAAGGGGCAGCTTTCTCAGGCGGTCGCGATCCTCGACGAGCTTTCCGTCCAGGGCGTCGCGGTCGTGGGCCTGGCGAAGGCGCGTACGGAGCGCGACTTCCAGTCGACCGAGGTGAAATCCAGCGACGAGCGCATTTTCATCCCCGGACGCAAGAATCCCGTCGCGCTCCGGCCGAACCAGGACGCTTACAAGCTTCTGGTGCACGTGCGCGACGAGGCCCACCGGTTCGCGGTGAGCTACCACCGGCACGTGCGCTCGAAGCGCTCGCTTCGAAGCGAGGACTAGAGCCGGGGGTCAGGCCGTCCCCTGATGATGTCCGGCCACCACGCGGGCCACCTGCTCGAGCCCCGAGGTCACCTTCTTGATGAACGAGGCGTGGTGCGGAACGAGGACGAAGTTCGGGTGCTTCGACCAGAGGTCCCGGAGGCGCAGGTCGAGGCGGACGGCCTCTTCATTCGACTCGATCCGCGCGGGATTGCCGCCTTCGATCGAGATCCCCCCGACGGCGGCGGTCTCGAAGAACACGACCGCGTCGTATCGGGCCAGCTCGTCGTCGAGGCTCGTGCCCAGGTGGGCGAAGAACTCATCGGGCTCGCCGGGCCAGTACGCGGCACCGTCGACCGTCCCGCGATCGCACAGGAGCACCCGGCTGCGATAATGGGCCGAATGGGCGTCCTCGAGGTCGACCTGCACGTGGTAGATGGCGCGTTGGATGGCTTTGCGGACCTCGGGCTCCTCGGAACGGGGAAAGCCCCCGGTGTACAGGAGGGTGGCCGCCTCAGGGACGACCACCACTTCAGTTCCGATCTCCCGGCGATAGAGGTCCGCGGCCGTGGTCTTGCCGCCCCCAGGGCCGCCCGTCAGCACGATTCGACAGCACCGTTCCGTTTTCATTTCCGCTCCTTTCAGGCCCGTTCCTCACGCGCGGGCAGGACGCGTCTCGCGATCCAGATCGACGCGATGCTCAGCACGATCGAGATGTAGCCGTTCCAATCATAGTGGAGAAGCTTCCCGTCGTCGGCCTTGACGATGATCAGCCCCCCGATCAGGGACGCCAGGCCCGCGGCCAGGTTCTGCACGCACGAGTTCAGGCTCATGAAGCCGCCGCGCCGGCGCGCGCTCACGGCGCCCGTGACCAGGGTCATCGACGGGATCATGCGCGACGAGTTCACCACGAAGAAGACCGTCGTCAGGGCCAGGAGCCAGAATATCGGCACGGGCTTCAGGTGGGTCAGGATCAGGATCGGGATGATGGCCGCCAGCGCCGCCACCGTATAGACGCGTCCGGCACCGACCCGGTCCACCCAGCGCCCCACGCGCGGCGCGGAGATCAGGGTCGCGGCGCCGCCCAGCATGTACATCATGCTGAGCTCATTATTCGTGATCCCCAGGTTGATGACGAGGAAGGAGCTGAAGAAGGGGAAGAGGAGGAACTGCGCCAGCATGACGCTCGGGATGAGCATGAGGGCGAGCCTGAGGTTGGGCGTCGTGGCCACCTCGATCAGGGGAGCCAGGGGGCTTTCCTTCACCTTGCCCGCCAGGTGCCCGCGCACGGGCGGGACCACCCACCAGATCGCGGCGTGCACGAGCGCGCCGAAGCCCGCCAGGAAGAAGAACGGGCCGTGCCAGTTGAAGTACTCGGCAAGGAAGATCCCGAGCGGGACGCCCGCCACGGACGCGGCGGAGAACGCGGCGCTCACGATGCCCATCGCGCGGCCGCGCCTGTAGGCCGGGATCACGTCGCCCACGGTCGAGAACACGGTCGCCGCGAGCAGCCCGCCGAAGGCCCCCGTGACCGAACGTGCCGCGAGCAGCGCCAGGTAGCTCGGTGCGAGCCCGCAGAACAGCGTCCCGATCGTGAAGCCCCCGTAGAGGATCTGGAGACTCGTCTTGCGGTCGAACCGGTCGAGCCAGAAGGTGCCCAGAAATCCCGAGATCCCCGCCACCACCGTGTAGGATGACACCACCACGCTGAACTCCGCGGGCGTGATCGAGAACGCCCGCATCAGCTCGGGTCCGAGCGGCATGATGATCATGAAGTCCACGATGTTCGTGAACTGGATCGCTGCCAGGACGAGCAGGAACCCGAGCTCGTTGGGTAGAGCGTCGGAGGCCGTTGCCGTCCCGGATGCCGTGTCCTTGGTGTGTGCCAACGGGACCCTTGATGCCTTACTTCTTGTCTCCCATTGCCAGGAACGGTTTCAGGAGCTCAATCGGCAAGGGAATGATCGTATTCGTGGATTGCTCGCTCGA
>CAYZKI010000148.1:0-3992 GCA_964478745.1 uncultured Bacteriovoracaceae bacterium | reverse complement strand
CTCGAGATCTCGGAGATCGTCTGGAGATAGCGCAGCTGGAGCGACATCGGGTTCCGTGCAAGGACCTCCGCGGCTTCCGAGAGCTTCTGCGAGGCCTGGAGCTCGCCCTCGGCGGCGATGATCTTGGAACGGCGCTGGCGCTCGGCTTCCGCCTGGCCCGCCATCGCGCGCTGCATTTCCGCCGGAAGGTCGATCTGCTTGACTTCGACGTTCGAGACCTTCACGCCCCAGGGGCCGGTCTGCGCGTCGAGGATGGTCTGCAGCTTGTGGTTGATCTCGTCCCGGGAAGCGAGGAGCTCGTCGAGCTCGACCTGGCCGACCACCGAGCGGAGCGTGGTCTGCGCGAGCTTCGAGGTGGCAAGGAGGTAATTCTCCACTTCCACCACCGCGCGATTGGGCTCGACGACGCGGAAGTAAACCACGGCGTTGATCTTGATCGTGACGTTGTCGCGGCTGATCGCGTCCTGCGCGGGGACGTCCATCGTGACCGTGCGGAGGTCGACGCGGATCATCCGGTCGATGACCGGGATCAGGATGATCAGGCCGGGGCCTTTGGCGCCGATGATCCGTCCGAGGCGGAAGATCACGCCGCGTTCGTATTCATTGAGCACCTTCACGCTCATGATGAGGAACATCACGGCGAGGAAAACGAGGAACATGAAACTACCGGTGAACGCTTCCATCTTGAGGTCTCCTAGGTCTTGGGCAGCCCGAGCTCTTGCTTCACTTGTTTCAGGTCTTCCCACGCGTCACGCTTGGACTCGGGGTTCCTGAGAAGGTACGCGGGGTGGAAAGTCGGCATGAGCTTCGCCCCCCGATAGGAATGGAATCTGCCGCGAAGGGAGCTGATGCGCTCCTCGGTCTGGAGCAGCGTCTGCGCGGCGAACTTGCCGAGCGCGACGATCGCCTTCGGGCGGATCGCGTCGAGCTGGCGCGCGAGGAACGGGCTGCAGCTCGTGACCTCGTCGGGCTCCGGATTGCGGTTTCCCGGGGGCCGGCATTTGACGACGTTCACGATGTAGACCTGCTCGCGCGAAAGCCCCATCGCCTCGATCATCCTGTCGAGAAGCTGTCCCGCCTTGCCGACGAACGGGCGGCCCTGAATGTCTTCCTGTTCGCCCGGGCCTTCGCCGACGAAAACGAGCTCGGCCTCGGGATTGCCCTCGCCGACGACGACCGTCTTGCGGGTCGAGCACAGCTTGCACCGGCGGCAATCAGCCAGCTCGGCGGCCACCTGGCGGAGCGCGAGGGCGGGGCTGCTTTCCGAGCCGGGCTCCGGAGTCCGCGCGGGCGTTGGGGCCGCGACCGGCGCGACGGCGCCCCGGCGGGCCATGACAAGCGCGTTTTTCGGGAGAAATCCGCTCCACTGAGCGGCGGCTGGGGACGTTCCGGACATCGTGGCCCGAACGTATCGAGAGCGGGAGACGACTGCAAGCGGGGAAGGAACTGCCTAGCGGCGCGTCAAGCGATTTGCCGTCCGTTCGCCGTCATTGAAGGCGATGAACGATCTGGCGGGCCTTGAGGCCGCATTCCGGGCAGCGCGCGGTTTCCTGGGTCAGGTTGCGGCTGAAATCGGTGACGTGAGTGAAGTGGAGGTTCGACCCGCACATCGTGCAGTGGGTGTAGCGGGCCATCGCCTCCTCGGCGGTGGTGTAAAGCGGGGAGAGGTCCATCTCGGCTGCAGCGGTCTTTTCTTCCTGTCTGTCGTCCATGGTGAACCCCTCTCCCGTGTTCTCGTAGGCCGTTCGTGGTTGTGGCCGTCAGTGAGCTTTTCGGGGATCGGGGGCCGTGCCTGAATGGGAAAAAACCGCATGGCCGGCTCGGGCGCGCCCGGCGCCGCGGCGGCAGAGTTTGCCTACGCCCCCGGACGGGGAGAGGGTCGAAAAGAGGGACGCGAAGTTCCGAGTCTTGCGAGCTGGCTCGCGACGCCCGTCCCGGGCCTGGAGGGCTTCAGCCCTTGAATCCCTCGGGCTTGTAGCGCTCGGGATGCGAGGCCTCGCAGCTTTCGGTGGCCAGGCCGGCGCGGTTGATCCGCTCGATGGTGGGGAACTCGCCCAGCGCGACCTCGTTGCGGGAGGCGTTGTAGCACTGCGGGATCAGGAAGAGATCGGGAAGGGCGAGCTGGTCGCCCATCGAGAACTTCCCGGCCGTCTCGCGCACGAGCGCCTCGTAGGCGCCCAAGCCCTTGCGGATCCAGTGCTGGTTCCAAGCCTTCTTTTTCTCGGGGTCGTCCGAGTACATTTCGGTGACTCCGAGGTTCTGGATGGGCTGGGTGCCCGCGTTGACGATCTCCACGAGCTGCCTCGCCCGCGCGCGCGCCAGCGGATCCTTCGGCAGGAGCGGATGCTGGGGGTGCGTCTCCTCGAGCCATTCCAGGATCTCGACCGATTCGCCGATGAACCGCCCTCCCGTGACTTCCAGGGTCGGGACGTATCCCATCGGGTTGCGCGCCAGGTGCTCGGGCGCCTCCGACTGGTTCTTGAGAAGATCCACCGCGACCATCTCGCAGCGGAGTTTCTTGATCTCGAGGCCCCAGCGCACGCGCCAGCTGCTCGAGGAGCGCCAGTAATGGAAGAGGCGAACGGGCTGCGGACCCGATCCCATCGTCAATCGGCTCCGACCACGGTGTTGACGAGCCTTCCGAGCTGATCGACTTCCATCACGACTTCGTCGCCCGGCTTGAGCCACAGATTGTCGGTGATCTTCGAGCCGTTGAGCTCGAGGAGGCAGCCCGTACCGACCGTGCCGGAGCCGATGACCTCGCCCGGATGCAGGGTGACGCCGTAGCTCGCGCGCTCGATGATCTGCGCGAACGTCCAGGTCATGTCCTTGAGGTTGCCGAAGGAGAGCTGCTTTCCGTTCACGAAGGCGCGCATCTTAAGATCGTGGCGCTCTCCGCTCGGGCCGGCGACCGCCCACTTGGCGAGCTCGTCGCGGGTCACGAGCCACGGGCCGAGCGACGTCGCGAAGTCCTTGCCCTTGGCCGGGCCGAGATTGAGCTTCATCTCTTCCATCTGCATCGTGCGCGCCGACCAGTCGTTCATGACCATGTAACCGAAGATCACCTCGTCGGCCCTGGATGCAGGGACGTCCCGGCACTCCTTGCCGATCACGATCGCCACCTCGAGCTCGAAGTCGAGCTTGTCCTGGGCGAGCTTGCGCACGGACACGTTGCCGGGGCCCGTCACGGCCAGATGGTTGGTGAAGTAAAAGATGGGGAACTGGTCGAACTCGGGGATCATCGGGACGCCGCGGTTGCGGCGCGCGGCTTCGACGTGCTGGCGGAACGCGTAGCCGTCGCGCATCGAGGTCGGGCGCGGGATCGGCGAGAGAAGCTGCACGCGGTCCTCGGCGTGACGGAGCTCGGAGGGCAGGGAGCCGTCCTTCGACTTCGAAACGAGCGTGCGAAGAAGCCCGGAGCGCGTGTCCCACTCGCGGATCAACTGGACCATGTCCGAAGGGGCTTTCGTTCCAGGCATCGCGGACTCGATCCCGGCGGTCGCGTCGATGATCTCGGGCTTCGGTCCGTCGCCGACGACGATTCCGATGCGTTCCTGGCCTTGGGCGTTCCTAAAGGTGACTAGCTTCATAGGTCCGTGATGCTAGCTCCGCGGGCCGCCTTGCTCAAGGACAGATGACGGGGCAGATCTGGTTTTTGTGCGCCGGATTAAGGCCGATGGGACAGTGTTGCGGGTCCCCGTGCCGGCCGCCTCCCGCGCGATGAGCTGTCCAATCTTTCGGCAGCGCTGGACGCGGCCGATACAGTGTCAAAAAATGAAAAGGCCCCGCGCCTTTCAGCGACGGGGCCTTCGAAAACTTCAAAGAAGAAGCTGGATTACCAGTTGGTCTTCTTGGCGAAGGTTTCCTTGAGGCTGCGCGGGAAAGACCAGCGCGGCTTCTTGGTGGCCGGGCGAGCCTTGATTTCCATCGCTTCGCCGGTGAAGGGGTTGACGCCCTTGCCAGCCTTGCGAGCCTTCACGTCCTTGCGGACG
>CAYZKI010000147.1:0-7859 GCA_964478745.1 uncultured Bacteriovoracaceae bacterium | reverse complement strand
CGCCTCTGGTGATCAGCCCGACGTCCAAGGCGCTGGCGGTCGGCAACTCGTATACTTTCCTCGCGAACAACGGAATCCCGCCCTATACCTTCTCCCTCCCGAGCGGAGCGGGCTCCATCAACGCATCCACGGGCATGTACACCGCGCCCGGGGTTTCCGGCACGGCCACCGTCCGCGTCACCGACTCGGTGGGTAACTTCGAGGATTCGACGGTCACGATCAACCCGGCGCTGCAGATCAGCCCGACCTCGATCAACGCGGTGATCGGGAACCCGGTCTCGTTCTCCGCAGTGGGCGGAGTCACCCCGTACACGTACTCCGTCGTTTCCGGAACCGGAACCATCAACTCGTCGACGGGCGCGTACTCGGCGTCCTCGAGCGCGGAGACGGCGACCATCCGCGTGACCGACGCGATCGGGAACACGAGCAACGCCACCGTGCGCTCGCACTTCTACGTCTCGGCGAACGAGGATCACGCCTGCGCCATCGTCACCGGCAACGTGCTGAAGTGCTGGGGCAGGAACGACGACGGCAGGCTCGGCCTGGGCGACGTGAACAGCCGCGGCGACGCCGCGAGCGAGATGGGCGCCAACCTGCCGGCGGTATCCCTCGGCACGGGCCGGAAGGTGAAGATGGTCGCCGCGGGCGCCAACCACAACTGCGCGATCCTCGATAACGACACCGTGAAGTGCTGGGGGCTCAACACCTACGGACAGCTCGGCCTGGGCCACGTGCTCACCATCGGCGACGGATCGGGCGAGATGGGCGACGACCTCCCGACGGTGAACCTGGGAACCGGGAAGACGGCGATCGCCATCGGCGCGGGCCAGTCCCATTCCTGCGCGCTCCTGAACGACTTCACCGTGAAGTGCTGGGGCCGGAACCTCTACGGCCAGCTCGGCATCGGGAACACGACCACGAAGGGGATCGCGCCCGCGGAGATGGGTGATGCGCTCGCGGCGGTGAGCCTGGGCACCGGCCGGACGGCGGTCGCGCTGCAGGTGGGGAAGACCCATAACTGCGTCGTGCTCGACGACGGCAGCACGAAGTGCTGGGGCCGCAACAACTCGGGCCAGATCGGCTTCGGCTCGGTCACGGTCCGCGGCGACGCCGGCGCGGAGCTCGGAAACGGCATGCCGGTGATCGATTACGGCACGGGCCGCACGGCCGTGGGCCTGCGAACGGGCCAGGATCGCACCTGCGCGATCCTCGACAACGCGACCTTGAAGTGCTTCGGCCTGAACGCTTTTGGCGAGCTCGGCCTGGGAAGCACCACCAATCGCGGCGACGGCGCGAACGAGATGGGCAACAACCTCCCGGCCGTGAGCCTCGGGACCGGGCGCACGCCATACGGCATGGACTCCGGCCTGGAGTTCACCTGCGTGGTCCTCGACGATTACAGCGTGAAATGCTTCGGCAGATCCACTTACGGCCAGCTCGGCTACGGTGACACGGTCACTCGCGGCGACGGCGCGGGCGAGATGGGCGACACGCTGCCCGCGGTCAACCTGGGCACGGGACGTACCGCCCTGATGGTCACGACGGGGAACTACTTCTCCTGCGCGGTGCTGGACGACGATACGGTCAAGTGCTGGGGCCGCTCGGACTTCGGCCAGCTCGGCCAGGGCGACGTGAACAGCCGCGGCGATGGCGCGAACGAGATGGGCGACAACCTGCCCACCGTATCGCTGTTCTGATCAGCCGGCGGATTCCTCGTCGGCTTCGAGCACGCAGGCGCCGAGCTCCGTGCGAAGGCCGGGGCCTTCGGACAGGTGGTCCAGCGCGCGCGAGATGTAGCTCCAGAGCTCGTTCCGCTCGCGCGGGCTGAGGAAGCCGAAGACCCGCTCCGAGTGCTCGGTGATCCTGATTCGGAGCTTCTCCGAGAGCGCCGCGCCTTTCGCGGTCAGCTTGAGCACCTTTCTTCGCGCGTCCTTCTTGTCGCTCCTCTGGACGACCCAGCCGCGGGCGACCAGCGACTGGACAGCCTTACCAAGGGCAGCCGGATCCGTGGTCGTGGCCCTCGCGAGCTCTGCCATGGAGAGCTCGCCGGCCTGCGAGAGCTTGCAGATCATGAGGGCCTGCTTGGGGCCGATGTTCAGGCCGCGGAGCTTCTGCATCACCAGAAGCTGGCCGCGCCGGCGAAGCTCGGCGAACTTGTCGAGAATGTCGAGAGTCGTCCTGTCGGCTGCGGTTTCGATCATCGGCGTGGCTGGGTTCGGCATCACGATCAGCTCTCGCAGACCTTCTCGACAGTCAGCCAGTCGGGCTGGTCGAACTTGTCGCCGCCCCCGCCGAACAGGCCCTTCACCCAGCCGAAGAGCGCGAAGCCGCCCTTCTTCCTGGCGAGCTTGAGATTGGGATCGGGGCAGCCGCGGATCAGGCCGAACTCGCCTTCGATCAGCGCGCGCTGGAGGGCGACCCGGAGCGCGTTGATCTCGGTGCGTGTCTTCAAACGCTCGATCGAGGCCTCGAGGGCCTGGTTCTTCGCATAGAACACGGCCCAGAACTTCTCGTTACCCATTTCGTACGCCAGCCTGCGGCTCTCGACCACGGCCTGGAGGTTCTGCTCGGCGGCGAGCGCGAACTGATACCGGCGGTTCGCGTCGATCAGGCGTCCGAGCAGGGTGCTGACCGTGCGCCCGAGCTCGAGGCCCAGCTCGGTCTCGCGGATCTCGATCTCCTTCTGCTGATGCTGCGTGAGGCGGATGCTGGGGAAGTAGGCGAAGCCGAAATTCAGCTGTCCGACCGCGGTCCAGCTCGGGCCACCGCCGGCTCCGCCGCCCCCGAACGCGCCTCCGAACGCGCCTCCGAGGGCCTTCGAGAGGATGCCGCCGTCGATGAAGCTGAAGATCTTGGACCACTTCTCGGCCTTCGCCGCCTTCGCGAGCGAATTGAGCTGCGCCGTCTCGGGCGCGCGCTGCTTCGCGAGCCGGATCACGTCGTCGACGTTTCCTGTCTCGAAAGGGAGCTGGCCGATGTCGCCGTCCTCGAACACGATCGGGCTCGACGGGTCGAGGCCGAGCGCGTAGCGGATCGCGCCGAGCTCCTCGATGACGAGCTCGTTGACGCGGGTGACGCGGATCCTCGCGAGCTGCGTCTGGCTTCTCGCGTGCTTCACCTCCTCCTCGGTGGCGATTCCCAGGAGGAACGCGTACTCGGTGGAGCTCTCGATTTTCTCGAAGTCCTTCACGGACCGCAGGAGGAACTCCCGAAGCGCCATGTCGTTCACGTACGAGAAGTAGAGGGACGCGGCCGAGGCGTACTGGTTCAGCTCCATCAGAAGGAAGCTGACCTTCTCAGCGTCGAGCAGGTGCTTGGACTTCGCGTAGTCGAACCAGCGGGAGGGGACGAGGAAAGGCATCAGGAAATCGATGCTGGTCAGAGAAAAACCCCCGCCCGCGCCGAGGCTCAGCAGCCCGGAGAGGTTGATCGCGGGAAGAAGGTTGCCGCGGGCGATGTTGACGTGCTCCTTGGCCTGGTGGACGCGGTTCGCGCTCAGGAGCACCGAGGTGTTCCCTTCGAGCAGCTTGCGGCGAAGGTCATCGAGCCCGAGAGTGACGGGGGTTCCGCTGCCTTGAGGCGGAAGCTCGAGCGAGGGGATCGGAACCGAGTCGCGCAGGGGAAGCTCGCTCGGGTCGCGCATCGTCACGGTGCCCGCGCCCGGAGCCGGGCCAGGGGGCGGGACAGGGACGCTCGCGGGGGAGGCTGAACCCGCGTGATCGCCCGCCGGCGGGGCCTTCGATCCGTCTCCGCACCCCGAAAGCAGGATGAGAAGGGCGGCGAAGGTTGCTGAGCGTGGCGAACGCGTTGCGAAGGATGACATGCGGGCTCCCGAGTGGTGTTTGGCTTGGGTTAGTTCGAGTTCTGCGGCAAGTCAAGAATTATGGACATATCCAGCAATCCGGGATAGATCCCCCGGCACACCATTTATGAGCCTCGCGGAACTCTCGATCAAACGCCCGATCTTCATCTCGTGCATCGTCTTCCTCATGCTGGTCGTCGGCCTGATCTGCCTGAGGAAGTTGCCCGTCGATCTTTTCCCCGACGTGAACTTCCCGATCATCATGGTGAAGACCCCGTATCTCGGCGCCGGCCCGAAAGAGGTCGAGACGCTCGTGTCCCGTCCGCTCGAGGACGAGATCGCCACGCTCCCGGGCATCAAGACCCTGCGCTCCGTGAACCAGGAAGGAATGAGCACGGTCATCGCCGAGTTCTCCCTCGACACGGACATCAAGTTCGCGGAGCAGCAGATCCGGGACCGCGCCTCCTCGATCCGGAGCAAGCTCCCCGAGGACGCGGAGGACTCCGTGATCCGCAGGATGGACCCCGCCGACCAACCGATCGTGGTCATGGCTCTGACCGCCGACCTGCCTCCGGGAAAACTCTTCGACGTGGCTGATCAGGAGATCAAGCCCAAGCTCGAGCAGGTCTCCCAGGTCGGGCTCGTGGACATCGTGGGCGGGCGCCAGCGCGAGATCCGCGTCGAGCTCGACCGCGAGAAGCTCCGGCGCCACGAGGTTTCAGCCTCGAAGGTCTCGGCCGCGATCGCCGCTTCAGGCCAGGACGTCCCGGCCGGCAAGTACGACGCCGGAAAGATCGAGGCCGTTTACCGCACCCTGGGCGAGTTCCGCTCCCTGAAGGACGTGAGCTCCGTGATCGTCAACTTCATGGGCAACGACGTGCCGGTGACCGTGGCCGATCTCGGCGACGTCGTCGACACCCTCTCGGACGAGCGATCTCAGTCCTACGTCAATGGCCAGCCCTCGCTCTCGATCCTTCTGTTCCGCCAGTCCGGATCCAACGCCATCGCCGTCGTCCAGGCGGTCAAGGCGCGCATCGAGAAGCTGAACGCGGAGCTCGCGCTGAAGCCGGGAAAGCCGAGGCTTTCCGTCGTCCAGGATACCTCGAAGAGGATCGACGCCAACGTTTACGACGTGAAGGAGTCGATCTACATCGGAATCGCCCTGACGATCGTGGTGGTTTTCCTGTTCCTGGGAAGCGCCCGCTCCACGCTCATCACGGGCCTGGCGCTGCCGAACTCGCTGATCGGCGCGTTCATCCTCATGGCGGTCGCGGGCTTCACCGTGAACATCATGACGCTGCTCGCGCTCTCGCTCACGGTCGGCCTGCTGATCGACGACGCGATCGTCGTGCGCGAGAACATCTTCCGCCACGCGGAGATGGGGAAGTCGCCCGAGGAAGCCGCCCGCGACGGCACGAAGGAAGTGACCCTCGCCGTCGTCGCGACGACCTTGACGGTCATCGCCGTGTTCGGGCCCATCGGCTTCCTGCAGGGCGTGGTGGGCCAGTTTTTCCGCGAGTTCGGCCTGACGATCTGCTTCGCCATGCTGATTTCGCTCTTCGACGCGCTGACCATCGCCCCGATGCTCTCGGCGTACTTCGGCGGCGCAATCGGCCACGCCAAGGATCACGCGTCGAAAGCCGTCCAGGGCGGGAACCCCGTGTCACGGGCCGTTTCGCGGACGCTCAAGGCGTTCGACCGCTTCCAGACGCGGCTCGAGACGCGATACGAGGCGACGATCCACTGGACGCTCGCCCGGCCTAAGACCGTGCTCCTGTCCGCGCTCGGGATCTTCGTTCTGAGTCTCGTGGTCACCAAGTTCGTGCCGAAGACCTTCCTCCCCGCGCGCGACGACGGGGAAATGGGCATCGCCCTGACCATGCCTCCCGGAACGAGCCTCCGCGCGATGAGCGAGAAGGCGCGCGAGATCGACCGGGTGATCCGCGCGAATCCTGAGGTCACGACGAGCCTGCTGACCGTCGGCGGCCGCAACGGCGAGCCCAACGAAGCGACGTTCTTCGTCGAGCTGGTCGGACGCAAGAAGCGCGACAAGAACACCTCGCAGATGAAGGACGTGATCCGCAAGCAGCTCGCGGCCTTCCCGGAAACAACGCCGATCGTCGGCGACGTGGACGGGACGGGAGGCGGGCAGCGGCCGTTCAACCTGATCATCCAGGGAACCGAGCTCGCCGAGCTCGAGAAGGTCAGCACGGCCGTCTTCGACAGGCTCAAGGGCCATCCCGGCCTGAAGGACGTGGACATCAATCATCGTCCGGGCAAGCCCGAGTTCCAGGTCAAGCTCGACAACCGGAAGGCCGAGGAGCTCGGCGTCTCGACCAAGGTGCTCGGCATGGAGCTCCGCACGCTCGTCGAGGGAATGGTTCCCACCGTCTACCGCGAGGACGGGATGGAGTATGACATCCGAGTCAGGCTGCGCGAGGACCAGCGGAACCTCGAGGAGGGCTTCGGCCGGACGTACGTGCCGAACATCAATAACTCGCTGATCCCGCTCTCGGCGATCGCGACTCCCGAGCGCACCGTCGGCCCGGCGAGCATCAACCGGCAGGACCGCGGCCGCTATATCCGCATCTCAGCCGACATCGCCCCCGAGGGGCCGGGCATGGGCGCGGTCATGGCCGACGTCCGCAAGCTGTTCGAGAACGACGTGAAGCTTCCGGCGGGGATGAATTACCGCTTCACCGGCCAGGCCGAGAACTTCCAGGAGCTGATGATCAACATGCTCGTCGCGATGGGCCTCGGCATCCTGTTCATCTACCTCGTGCTCGCCAGCCTGTACGAGTCGTTCGTCACGCCGTTCGCGATCATGCTCGTGCTTCCGCTCGCGGCCTGCGGCGCGTTCTTCGCGCTGTTCCTGACCCAGAGCTCGCTCGACCTGTTCTCGATGATCGGCTGCGTGATGCTGCTCGGGATCGCGACCAAGAACTCGATCCTGCTCGTGGACTACACCCAGCAGCTGATGGACGAGGGCATGAGGCGCGAGGAAGCGATCGTGAAGGCGGGCCGCGTCCGCCTTCGGCCGATCCTCATGACGACGATCGCGCTCGTGGCGGGCATGCTTCCGGTAGCGATCGGCCTGAACGAGGCGTCGAAGCAGCGCACGAGCATGGGCATCGCGATCATCGGCGGCCTGATCAGCTCGACGATTCTCACGCTGGTCGTGGTTCCGGCCGCGTTCTCGTACATCGATCGTTTCCGAAACTGGGCCCTGGGGCTGTTCGCGCGCGTGCGCTCCGGGGTGAAGCCCGGAGTGGCCGTCGGTTCGCTCGCGGTCGTGGCGCTCGGCGCATCGCTTCCGTCGGCGAGCGCCGCCGTCCGCACCCTCACCGTCGACTCGGCGGTGAGCCAGGCGCTCGCGCAGCACCCGAGCGTCCAGGTGGCGGCCGAGTCCCTCGCGGAGGCCGAGGCGCTGAAGTCGGGCGCCTGGTCGAGCATCCTGCCCACGATCAGCGCGAACCTCAGCGCGCAGGAGCGGCAGGATGCCTTCAACAGCCAGGCGCTCCTTTTCGGCGGCGATCCTTACAACTTCTACGACTTCCGCGTGGGCGTGACCCAGCCTCTGTTCTCCGGCGGGGCGTTCACGGGCAACCTCTCGTATTACGGCAAGGAGATCGAGATCCGGGAGCGGGATCTCGAGATCGCCCGGCGCGACGTGACCCAGAGGGTGATCGAGAATTTCTACCGGATCCTTCTCGCGCAGAAGCGCGTCGAGACTTTCCAGAGGACCGTCAAGCTCCAGGGCGAGCTTCTCGCCAAGGCCCGCAAGAAGGCGGGCTACGGCACGGGCAAGCGCCTGGACGTGCTGCAGATGTCGGCTCGTCTCGCGCTCGAGACGCCGAAGCTGACCGAGGCGAGGTCCCGCCTGGTCCTGGACGCCGCCGAGCTCGCGGACCTGCTCGGCATGCGCGAGAACGCCACTCTCGAGGTGACGGGCTCGCTCGAGCCGCCGGCATGGAACGAGATCGCCTCGAAGTACCAGGGCCAGGCGTTCGCGCGGCCCGAGATCTCGAAGCAGGATCTCGTCACGGGCCAGTTCGAG
>CAYZKI010000146.1:2662-7972 GCA_964478745.1 uncultured Bacteriovoracaceae bacterium | reverse complement strand
ATCCAGGAGTTCGCCTCGCCCGACGTCACTTCCGAGCGCGTCGCCGAGCAGATCCGGGCGAACCCGTACTACGAAGCGCAGTTCCTCCAGTACATCGCGTCGGTCTCGAAACGTCCGGAGCTCCCGGAGCTGTCGGCCGCGATCGTCCTTCTCGGCATGCAGAACTCGCGCAACCTGATCCTCGCGCTGCAGCTCAATCGCACCGTGCGCGGCACGCACGCGGAATGGAGCGCGGACGGGAAGCTCGCCCTCTCGCCGAAGGACGTCCTGAAGTTCGCGCTCAAGACCGAGGAGGCGATCGCCGGCAACCGCGACGCCTACCCGGACATCGCCTACGCGGCCGGGATGCTCTTCGACATCTTCAGCGTGATCGCCGTCCAGCTCGCCCCGGAGAACAAGAAGCTCGCGCCCTTCATCGAGGCGCAGTTCAACCACGGGCTCCGGGCCGCGAAGATCGGGCTCGAGCTCTCGAAGAAGATCCCCGATCTCGTCCTGAAGAAGTACGCTTTCGCCGCGTGCCTGATCCACGACATAGGCAAGATCCCGCTCGCCATCCTCGAGCCCGGATACCTGGATTTCCTCGAGGACGCGCAGAAACGCGAGATGCCGCGGGCAATCCGCATGTTCGCCGAGGAGAAGCAGTACGGGGTCACGCACGCGATGCTGGGATCGCTGGTCTGCATGCAGTACTCGATCTTCCGGTCGATCTCGCGATCCATCCTCTGCCATCACGAGCCTTACGTTCTCAGGGACCTGAACAAGCCGCTGTACCAGCTCGCGGGCCTGGTGGCGCTGTCGACCAACATGGCCTCGAGCTTCAAGAAGATCGACAAGCCCGACGATCCGCTCGTCGCCAAATGGAAAGGCCCGGAGCTCGGCGACTTCAAGATGGACCCCGCGAGCCTGGTCGCGGCCACCTCGAAGATCACGCTCTGAGGATCAAGCCGCTTTCTTGAAGCGGCGGGCGATGAACTGCTCGGAAATCTCCTCCTCGAACGCGTCCCACTTGGGATGAGCCTCGAGGAAGATCTTCACGAGGTGCTGGTCGAACTGGCGACCGGAGAAAGTGCGGAGCTCTTTGTACGCGATCTCGCTCGCCAGGCCCTTGCGGTACGGGCGGTTCGTTGTCATCGCGTCGAAGGTATCGGCGATCAGGATGATCCTCGCGTGGAGCGGGATCTGTTCGCCCTTGAGCCCGAACGGATATCCGAGGCCGTCGATCCGCTCATGATGGTGCAGGATTCCGGGAATGACTTCCTTGAAAAAGGGGACTTTCTCGAGAGGAGCGACGATCTCGGCGCTCTTCACCGGGTGCTCGCGCATGATGCGCTCCTGCTCGTCGGTGAGGCGGCCCGGCTTCAGGAGGATTTCGTCTGGGATGCCCATCTTGCCGATGTCGTGGAACACGCTCCCGTATTCGACGATCTTCTGCTCGGCCTCGTTCAGGCCCGCTGCCGCGGCCAGAAGCCTGGCGTTCCTGGAGACACGGCGGCAGTGCCCGTAGGTGTAGGGATCACGCTCGCGCAGGGCCTGCATCAGGATCTGCACGACGTAGGTGGCCCAGTCGGGCATTTGTTCCCAAGGCTTCATCAGAGAGCGTTTCGGCCGGAAATCGGCCAGACTTTACGGATCTTTGTGAAATTCGGGGGTGGGGTGGGCTTAATAACCCCTTAATATCCATGGCTTTGTATCCGATACGGAAGTCGTGGGAAGGTCCATCAGGCTGTTTTCACTCGCATTCGCGCTCCTTGCGGCCCCGGCCGTCGCCGAGGCCAGGCAGGACCTGGTGCCGGGCTCGCGCTACACCTCGGGCCGGGGAGCTGCCCTCGGCGACGCGTTCCTCCCGCTCGCCGACGACGGCGCCTCCGCGCTCTTCTACCAGCCCGCGGCGATCGGCAAGCTCCGCCAGGCGCAGGTCGAGCCGCTGAACTTCCAGTTCTACGGAAACTCCGATTTCATGAGAACCGCGAGCACCGACTTCTACGGGGCTCCGAGCCTCGGCGGCTACCTGCCGCGCCTTCAGGCGAATCCGGGCATGCTCGTCGGAACCGGCGCGGCGATCGCGCCGACGTTCTACACCAGGGGCATCGCCTTCGGCGTGCTCGTGAACACGCAGATGCTCGGCCGCGCCAACTCCGACGGCTCGGTCTACCACCGCTCGCTCTACCAGCTCGTTCCCACCATCGGAACCGGAGTCAGGCTCGCCGGAGGGATCGTGCGCCTGGGCTACAGCCTTCAGTGGGTGAATCAGGCCTCGGGCGACTACACGAGCGACCCCACCGAGACCGATCATCACTACACCGCCAACCTCGCGCAGGGCTCGATGCTCTCGCACAACGTCGGCTTCGCGCTCACGCTCCCGTACGAGTTCCTGCCGGCGCTGAACTTCGTCGGCCGCAATCTCTTCTCCACGGGCTTCGGAAGCTACAGCCTCTTCGGCTTCGCGCGCGATCCCGGCGGAGTTCCGACCACCGAGCCGATGAGCTTCGACGCGTCCTTCAGCATCCAGCCGAGGATGGGCCGCGGAAGCCACATCAATCTCGTCGTTCAGTACCGCGACATCACGAACACCTCGGGCATGAGCATCCTCGGAAGGGCCGTCGGAGGGATCGAGCTCGCCATCCGAGACCAGCTCTTTTTCCGCGGGGGCTGGGGCAGCGGGTACCCGTCCGCGGGCCTGGGATTCAAGCGCAAGGCCACGCAGTTCTCCTTCACCTGGTACAGCGAGGAGCTCGGCTCCGCGTACCACACCCTCCGGGACATGAAGTTCCTCCTGCACTACCAGATCGGGATCTTCTGATGGCTGAGACCTTCCGAATCGCCGTCGTCGCGCGTGAACCCTCGCTCGAAGCCCGCTGGGCCAAGGAGCTGCAGGACTGCGTCTCCACCGTGGAGGCTCGCGGCGCGCAGGCCGTCGGCGAATCGCAGATCGTGCTTCTCGATCACGGGCTTGCCGATCTCGGCGCGAGGCTCGACGCACTCGATCGCCGCGGCAAGGCCGTCTTCGTCATCGTCGACGACGAGAAGGCGGGCACGCCCAAGGTGCTCTTCAACGGCAAGGCGGACGACGTGCTCGTCTATCCGTTCCGGCCCCTCGAGGTGCTGAGCAAGCTTCGCCACTACCAGCAGATCCTCATGTGGGACGAGGTGGCCAGGCTCAACGCTTCTTTCTCGCAGGTGCTCGAGCGCCTCCACGAGGATCTGCAAGTGGTCGAGCGCCTGCAGAAGAACAGGCTTCCGTCGCGCTTCCCGGAGATCAAGGGCTTCAAGGCGGGCTCGCGCTACCTCGCCGGCATGCGTTCGGGCGGCGACCACTTCGATCTCGCCGAGAGCGCGGACGGCCAGGTGTTCAGCATCGTGCTCTCGGACAGCTCGAGCTACGGGCTTTCGAGCGCGCTTCTCTCCGTGCTCATGCAGGTCACGTTGAAGCTTTCGGTCGAAAGTCTTCGCTCGGCGGCCGACGTGGTCACCGGTATCCGCCGCGAGCTCGTCACCGTGCTGGGCGAGAAGGACAGACTTTCGCTTTTCTTCGGAACGCTGTCGCGCAAGGACTACCGTCTCAGGTACGTGAACCTGGGAACGTCGCGCGCCTACTACTCGGCGCCGGGCAAGCCGTTCGCGGCGCTCGAGGCGCAGGTGAGCCCGATCGCGGCCGCATCGGCCACGGAGCCTTTGGTCGCGCGCGAGCTCGTGCTCGATCCGGGTGGGAGACTTGTGATCCTTTCCGACGGATTCGTCGAGGCCGTCGGCGACGGCGCGATGGCGGATTTCCTGGGACGGTTCCGGGAGCGCGAGGGCGTGGATACGCTGAATGAGCTCGCGTTTCAGGTCAAATCGAAGCTGGTGGAAGAAGACGACATGCCCGAGCAGGACTGCTCGGCGCTGATTCTCGACGTGGATAAGAAGATCATTCGGCTCGCGTAACGACTGCGGACGATCCGCCTCGGGAGCCTTCGAGTCGCCTTAGGCGAGCGCGAGGCGCGAGTTGGACTTCAGCAGTCGGCGAATGAATTCACGGAGCTTGCGCATAAGGCAGAGTTAGAACGGTTGAGCTTAAAAATCAACTGTTATCTCGGTCCGCTGCGCGTCAAGGACTCGGGCGCGCTCACTCTTCGGCGCCCAGATCCAAGGTCCAGTAGCCATCGACATGCGAGATGCCGACAAAGCGGTAGTCGGCTCCAAGCATGTTCGCGTCGTGGCCCGGAGAGCCTTTCCAGAGGTGAAAAACCCGGGAACCGCTCGTCGTGCCCGCGGCCAGATTCTCGGCGATCTCGGGGGTTTTGTAGCCAAATTGGGCGATGCGCGAGAAGAAATCCCGCCCCAGGGAATCGGTGTGACTGAAGTATTTCTTGTCGGCCATGTCCTGGCTCATCCATCGCGCGGCCTTCGAGAGGGTCGCTGAGACTCTGAGCTCCGGAAGGCCGTTCGAGGCCCGGTACGCATTGATCCTGGAGAGGCAGTCGGTTTCCTCGGGGCCAAGCTCGGAGTCGGACACGAGCGCCGCCTCTTCGGTCAGGGCGGCGGCGGCAGGAGCTGGAGTATGGGTAAGTGAGGCTCGACCGGTTTGAAGCGGCAGACCACAGCCGGCAGTGAGTGCAGGCAAAACCATCAGTAGGAAACGAGCTTTCATCAGGCCTCCGCGGACCCTGGGGGCCGGGCCGAGGCCGGGACCCTATCAAAACTGATCAAATTAGTTAAGTATTGAATCAGAGGCTTTTCTTTCAATGGGTTAGGCAGCTAGGCAGCTAGGCAGGCTAGGCAGGCTAGGCAGCTAGGCAGCTAGGCAGCTAGGCAGGCTAGCCCAGCGCCTGCTCGAGGTCCGCGATCAGGTCGTCGCAGTCCTCGATGCCGCAGCTGATGCGGATCAGGGTGTCGTGGATTCCGAGCTGCTTGCGAGTTTCGGCCGGGATGCTCGCGTGGGTCATGATCGCCGGATGCTCGATCAGGCTTTCCACTCCGCCCAGGCTCTCGGCCAGGGTGAACAGGCGCACCTTCTCGAGGAAGGCGCGCGCCTCGGGCAGCCCGCCCTTGATGAAGAAAGTGATCATGCCGCCGAAGCCCTTCATCTGGCTGCGCGCAAGCTGATGCTGCGGGTGGCTCTCCAGGCCCGGGTAGATCACTCGTTCCACTTTCGGGTGCTTCTCCAGCCAGCGCGCGATCCTCATGCCGTTTTCCGCGTGGCGCTCCATGCGCACGTGCAGGGTCTTGAGCCCTCGCATGACGAGGAAGCAGTCCATGGGGCCCGGCACTCCGCCCACGGCGTTCTGGAGGAACTTGAGCTCCTGGTGGATCGAGCCGTCGTTCATGGCG
>CAYZKI010000146.1:0-2652 GCA_964478745.1 uncultured Bacteriovoracaceae bacterium | reverse complement strand
CGCTGTGGCCGTTCATGAACTTGGTCACGCTATGGACCACCATGTCCGCGCCGAGATCGAGCGGGTTCTGGAAATAAGGGCTCATGAACGTGTTGTCGACGACGGTGCGCGCGCCCTTCTTCCGGGCGAGCGACGCGAGCGCGCGGATGTCCGAGACCTTGAGCATCGGGTTCGTGGGCGACTCGAGCCAGAGGATCCTCGTGCCCGGGCGGAATGCGGCTTCGGCCTTGGCGAGGTCGGAGGTGTCGACGAAGGTGAACTCGATGCCCATCTTCCTGAACACCTTGTCGAAGATGCGGAAAGTGCCGCCGTAGACGTCATCTCCAACGACGACGTGATCACCGGCCTTGAGGGTGTGCATGATCGCGTCGGTCGCGGCCAGGCCCGAGGCGAAGGCGAGCGCGTGCCTGGCGTTCTCGAGGGAGGCGACGCAGGCCTGGTAAGCCGTGCGCGTCGGGTTGTCCGTGCGCGAGTACTCGTAGCCGCGATGCTTTCCCGGCGACTCCTGGGCGTAGGTGCTCGTGAAGTAAACCGGGGTCATCACCGCGCCGTGCAACGGCTCGGGATCCTGGCCCGCGTGGATCGCGCGAGTTCCGAAACCTTGCTTCTTGCTTCCTTCGTTCTTCATGCTCTGTTCCCCAGGTAATTCAGGAGGTCGATCTTGGTGATGATGGTCATGAGCTCGTCTCCCGCTTTCGGGTTGCTGACGAGAGGCACCTTGCCCGCGCTCACGAGCTTGGCGACCTGGTCGATCGGGTCATCCGGCGTCACGAACTCGACCGAGGCGTCGGCGAGCTGCTCGATCGTGTCGGAAGGCTTCACCCGCGACTGCGAAAGCGCGGTCAGAAGCGCGTTCTCCGTGATCACGCCCTTGATCCAGCCCTTGTCGTCGGAAACCGGCACCTGGCTGATGTCGTTCGCGCGCATGATCTCGATCACGGCCGAGACCTTCTCCTTCTGCTTGGCCATGATGATCGGCCCCGACTTGGGGCCCTTGGTCTTGAGGAGGTCGGCGACCGTTCCGAGCGTGGGCTTCTCGAGGAAGCCCGCGTCGCGCATCCAGTCGTCGTTGTAGACCTTCGACAGGTAACGGTTGCCGCTGTCCGGAAGCACGATCAGCACGTTCTTGCCCTTCATCGAGGGGCCCTGCGCCTTGATCCACTTCATGGCGCCGATGACAGCCGAGCCGCTCGAGACGCCGCTGTAGATCCCCTCGCGGGTCAGGAGCTCGCGGGTCATGAGGAAGGACTCCTTGTCCTCGACCTGCACGATGTCGTCGATGACCGAGAAGTCGTAGTTCTTCGGGATGAAGTCCTCCCCGATGCCCTCGATCTTGTAAGTCTTCGGAAGGGTGAACACGCGCCCGGTCTTGAAGTGCTCGTACACGATCGAGCCGACCGGATCGACGGCCACGATCTTCACGGAAGGCTTCTTTTCCTTGAGGTACTTTCCGACGCCGCAGATCGTGCCGCCCGTGCCGATGCCGGCGACGAAGACGTCGATTTCGGGCATCTGCCGGAGGATCTCGGGGCCCGTGTTCGCGTAGTGGCTCTCGCGGTTGGCGAGATTGTCGTACTGGTTCACGTAGACGGCGTTCGGGGTCTCGCGGGCGAGCCTGCGGGAAACCTGGTAGTAGCTTCGGGGATCGTCGGGCTCGACCGCCGTCGGGGTGACGACGACCTGCGCGCCGAACGCGCGGAGGTTGCGGATCTTCTCCTCCGACATCTTGTCGGGGAGCACGAAGATGCACTTGTAGCCCTTGATGGCAGCGGCGATCGCGAGGCCCACGCCCGTGTTTCCGCTCGTCCCTTCGACGAGGGTGCCACCCGGCTTCAGCACGCCGCGCTTCTCGAAGTCCTCGATCAGGTACCAGCCGATCCGGTCCTTGATCGAGCCGCCCGGGTTCATGAACTCGAGCTTCGCGAAGAAGTTCGCGCCGGTTCCAGCGGCGTCCGAGACCACCTTGTTCAGGCGGACAATCGGGGTGTTTCCAATCGCTTGCAGGATATTGTCGTAGGTTTGGGCCATGGGCTCCTCGTGCGGCCGAGCGCACAGGGACCATAACCTTTATAGCGGCCGGAGACAATCTTGAGGGGAAATCCCCGTTTTACAGCGCCCAGCCGATCGAAACGTCGAAAACCGGGAAGATTTCGGCGCTCTGGCCGATCGAGTGCGGGTTGATCGTTTCCACGCCGGCGGCGATGCGCATCACCAGGCTGCTCTCGTAGAACCATTGGTGCCCGATGGTCAGGCCGAAGGTGCTCGCGTCGGCGGAAGGGCCCAGGTCCTGGCTCAGGATGCCCGCGAAGGGCGAGATCATCCACGCGCGCTCCGAAACCTCGCCATCGACCAGGTAGTCCACCTGGAGCATCCAGCGGGACGGGAAATCCGGGAAGGTGCGCCACTCGCCCTGGGTCAGGCCGCGCGTCGGCAGGAAACCCCCGAAGCGGTAGGCGAGGTCGAGGCCGACGAGCATCCTCGGGGTCGCGACCACCGCGAACTCGACGTTCAGGATGCCCCAGAGAAGGCTGAGCGGCGAGGCGCGAAGCTGGAACTGATGGGGCGTGACGATGTCGATGGTCTGGTTGGCCGTGGCTTCGGTGTCGACCGGCGCCTGCGCGGGCGGCGCGGTCGCGAACGCCACGGGGGCCG
>CAYZKI010000145.1:876-7985 GCA_964478745.1 uncultured Bacteriovoracaceae bacterium | reverse complement strand
CCTGAAAACAGGTTCTCAGAAGCCCGCGGGCTTCTGCATGGACATTTCTGTCTCGAAAAACGGGAGGCAGGGCGTACCTAAGTACGCGATAGGTAAGAGTCACGTTTGACACACCCGGCACCCGGGGTTCCGTGCAGGACACTTTTGTCTCGAAAGGCGGCTCCAGCCTCCCGATACGTGGAGGGATGAACGAGGGGAGCACTGGCGATCGCGCCTCCTGGGAAGAGCTTCTTTCCGGGTTCAACGAGTCGATCCGCGGCGGGAACGCCGCCAAGGTGCGCGCGGCGCTGAAGACCTTGAGCGCCAAGCAGGTGCCGCGCTTCGCGCGAGCCCGGCTCGCGAACCTGGCCCGGCGCGCGGGGAAGCCCGAGTTCGCGATCCGGCTCCTCAACCCGATCGTCTACCCGCTCAAGCCCGGCGACGGGCAGGCCACCGCGCGCGAGCGCCTGGAGTACGGGGCGACGCTCTCGAGGATCGGCGCGAACTCCGAGGCCCTGGAGATCCTCCGCGCCGTAAGGCCCGAGGACGAGCCCGACGTGGATCTCTATCTCTCGATCGCGCTGTTCTCGCGGTGGGAGTACCAGGCCGCGATCCCGCTGCTCAGGCGATTCGAGAAGTCCACGGGCGACGAGTACCAGCGCTGGGTTTCCTGGGTGAACCTGAGCGCCGCGCTGCTTTTCGAGCGGCAGGTCCCCGAAGCGCTCGAGACGCTCTCGAAGGTGCAGGAGGAAACGGGGAAGAAGGGCGCGCGCCTGCTCTACTGCAACTCGCTGGAGCTCAAGGCGCAGGCTCATCTGCAGAGAGGGGAATTCTCCGAGTCCCGCGCCTGCCTCAACGAGGGCATGGCCAAGCTCGGCTCGCCCGACCTTCTCGACGCGTACTTCTTCCGGAAGTGGGAAGCGGTAGTCGAGCTCAAGGAGTCGCAGGGCTCCGCGTCCGCGATCGAGAATCTGCGGCGGATCCGCCAGGAAGCCGTCGAGAGGAAGCACTGGGAGTCGATCCGCGACTGCGACTTCCAGCTCGCGATCGTCCGCAGGGACACGGAGCTCCTGCTCCACCTCTACTTCGGCGCGCCGAATCCGGGCTATCGCCGGCACGTGCTCGACTCCTCGCCGGTGCCGCTCGCCATCCCCGAGCGGTACGCCTGGAACCCGTCAGGGCGGACGGGGGCGTCCCAGACCGTCGACGTGTCCGCAGGAACGGCGACGACAGCGGGCGCGCGGCGCGGTTCGGCCGAGCTGTACTCGCTTCATCCGGGCGGAGTGCTTCACCGGATGCTCGCCAGCCTTTCATCCGACTTCTACCGGCCCCTTCGCGTTCCAGCCCTGTTCTCGGCGGTGTTCGAGGGAGAGCATTATCATCCCGAGCACTCGGTCACGAAGACGGTACGGGCCATCCAGAGGCTGCGCGACTGGTTCGGCCAGACGGGCCTTTCCCTGGCAGTGACGGCCGACGCGGGGTTCTACGGGCTCGGGGCGAGGACGCCCACGGGTGCCGACCTGATCGTGCGGCGGGAGGAGCCTTCGGAAAAGCGCGCGGCAGCCATGACCGAATCGATCCGGGTCCAGCTCCGCAAGCCCCAGGGCGCCGCTCTCGCGGACGCGCGCGGGTTCACGGCCTCCGACGCTGCGAGGGCCCTGGGCATCTCGAAACGCTCGGCCGCGCGCGTGCTGAAGGCGGCAGCGGAAGGCGGCGCGGTGTCGGTTTCAGGCGTGGGGCGCGCGACCCGCTACCGCTTTCAGTAGCGCTGGACGCGGCAGCGAAGCTCCACGTTCTCGAAGCGCGGGAAGCCCGTGACCGAGAAGTAGCCGACGCCGAATTGCGTTCCGTCGGGCAAGGCGGGCCCGATCGTTGCGCTGATCACCGTGCTCCCCGAGCTGAACTCGGTCTTCGTGGCGTCCGAGGCCTCGATGACCGCGAGCGGGCCCTGCGTCCCGACGCTCATGGCTCCTCCTGAGGCGCGCAGCGCGTAGCTCGTGGTGATCTCGAAGACCGAGCGCCCGCCCGTGCCGCGGACGACCAGGTCGACGCTCTCGGAGGCGTCGCGCGGATTGAGCCAGCGGCACCACATGACGGCAAGTCTTTCCGAGGCGATGTTCAGCGAGCCTGCCCTGCGCGGGTCCATGATCTCGTAAATCGATCCCTGGTAACCGAGCAGGCTCACCGAGTACAGGAGCGGTTTCTCGACGGCGCTGTCGGCGATGATGACCGGGCTCGACACGCAGGAGTCGTTGAGCCAGTAGTCGAGGCCGAACGGGGACCAGGACAGCGTCGAGTCGTAGGGCAGCCCGCAGGAGGTCGGAGCCGAGGTGAAACGGAAGGCCATGTCCATCTTGCCTTCGTATCCCTCTCCGTTGGCGGTACCGGGCGGGGTGACCGCCGGGGGCAGATCAAGGCTCTGGGAGCGGGCGGCCCGGCCCAGGCTGAAGCTGAACTGGTTGGAGCAGCCGCCAGCCAGCACCGCTGCCGCGATGAGCAGGGAGATGACCGAACCACGCCTGAAAAGCCGTCCAAGGATCACGAAAGGCCCCCGAACTGCCATTTTCACCCGGTTTCCCGGGCAGAGGAATGGGTCAATCCCGACACACCGGACGAAGCTGGTTCCTCGCCGCCCCCGCCTGTTTCGTTCGATCCAGGCGAAGCACCGGTGCAGATATATCGATTTCTGAATATCGCGGTTTCCGTTCATCATCAGGCCATCGGACTTTCGAAAGAAGGAGGACCACGAAGATGACGAGAAGATCCAACCGGCTCGAGGAGATCCTGAACGAGGAGAGCTGCCTGATCTGCAGGAATCCCGTGCAGGAAAGCTACGGCGGGTCGCTCTGCGAGCGCTGCGACGAGATCTACGGCGACATGGACGACACGATCTTCTGGCACGATCGCGATTATCCGCACCGGGACGCGGGCTAGCGCGCCGAGGCTCACTCGCGCGGAGGCGGCGACACGGGACGAAACGTCCCGCGCCCCGACAGGAAGCCCCCGTCGGGAAGCCGGAAAGGCGCCGTACCCCGGTTAAACGCGGTCGGGGCCGGCACCCGGGTTGCTTTGAAGGGCCTCATGCGATTCATCCGCTGGTTCAAAGACCTGTCCCTTCGCGACATTCCCACCGTGGGCGGCAAGAACGCCTCGCTCGGCGAGATGTTCCGGGCCCTGACTCCCCGGGGCGTTCGCGTACCTGACGGCTTCGCCATCACCGCGCAGGCGTATTTCGCGCTGCTCGAAGAGCACGACCTGCTTCCCCGCATCCGCGAGCTCATCGGCGGCATTCCCAAAGGGGACGTGGATGCCCTGCGCAGGCGCGGCGAGCGGATCCGCCACCTGATCCTGGACTCGCCGCTTCCCGCTTCGCTCGAAGCGGAGATCTCGGAGGCCTACGAGCGGCTCAGCCGGGAATCCGGCTCCTCCGCGATCGACGTGGCCGTCCGGAGCAGCGCGACCGCCGAGGACCTTCCGGACGCGAGCTTCGCGGGCCAGCAGGAAACCTATCTGAACGTGCAGGGAAAGGCGCAGCTTCTCGATGCCTGCCGCCGCTGCTTCGCCTCGCTCTTCACCGACCGCGCGATCTCCTACCGGCAGGACATGGGCTATGACCATTTCCAGGTGGGGCTCTCGATCGGCGTGCAGCGCATGGTCCGTTCGGATCTCGGCGCCTCGGGCGTCATCTTCACGGTCGACACCGAGTCGGGCTTCGAGCAAGCCGTGCTCGTCACCTCCGCGTACGGGCTGGGCGAAAACGTCGTCCAGGGCACGGTCACGCCTGACGAGTTCGTCGTGTTCAAGCCCACCCTGGCCGCGGGCTTCGAGCCGATCCTGAGAAAGCGCGTTGGAAGCAAGGAATTCAAGCTGATCTACGACGTGGGCGGGGGGCGCATGGTCCGCAACGTCCCGGTTCCCGTCGAGGAGAGGAAGAGGGCCTCGATTTCCGACGCCGAGGTGCTCGAGCTCGCCAGGCAGGCCGTGATCGTCGAGGATCACTACAGCCAGCTGCACGGCAAACCCACGCCCATGGACATCGAGTGGGCGAAGGACGGGCGCACGGGCGAGCTCTTCGTCGTCCAGGCGCGGCCGGAGACCGTGCAGTCGCAGCAGGCCAAGACCCACTTCGAGAGCTATTCGCTTTCGGAGAAGGGGCCCGTGCTGCTGAAAGGCCAGAGCGTCGGGACCCGCATCGCCTCGGGCGTGGTTCGGGTCGTGCGGAGCGTACCCGAGCTCGAGCGCCTCGAGGAGGGCGACATCCTGGTCACCGACCGCACGGATCCGGACTGGGAGCCCTGGATGAAACGGGCCGCGGCCATCGTCACCAACCGGGGCGGCAGGACCTGCCACGCCGCGATCGTGGCCCGCGAGCTCGGGCTTCCGGCCATCGTCGGAACGGGAGACGCGACCGAAACCCTCAAGGACGGCGCGCCCGTGACGGTCTCCTGCGCCGAGGGCGACATGGGCTACGTCTACCAGGGCAAGCTCAAGTTCGAGAAGACGCGCGTCGAGGTCGCCGGGCTCAAGCGTCCCAAGGTGAAGGTCATGATGAACGTCGGAAACCCCGACGAGGCCTTCGGCCTCTCGAAGATCCCGAACGACGGCGTGGGCCTCGCGCGGATGGAGTTCATCATCAGCAGCTTCGTCAAGGCGCACCCGCTGGCGCTGCTCAACTTCGGCAAGCTCAAGGACAAGGCCGCCGAGGCGGAGATCGCCCGGCTCACCGAAGGCTACTCCGACCGCTCCGAATACTTCGTGGAGCGCCTCGCCCACGGCGTGGGCATGATCGCGGCGGCGTTCTATCCGAAGGACGTGATCGTGCGGCTGAGCGACTTCAAGACCAACGAGTACGCGAGCCTCGTCGGCGGGGCCGAGTTCGAGCCCCGCGAGGAGAACCCCATGATCGGCTTCCGGGGCGCGTCCCGGTACTACGACGAGCGGTACCGGGAAGGCTTCGCGCTCGAGTGCCGCGCCATGAGGCGCGTGCGCGAGCGGATGGGCCTTCGCAACGTGAAGCTCATGGTCCCGTTCTGCCGGACGCTCGAGGAAGGGCGCAAGGTGATCGCCGAGCTCGCGAAGAACGGGCTCGAGCGGGGACTGAACGGGCTCGAGGTCTACATGATGTGCGAGATCCCGAGCAACGTGATCCTGGCGGACGAGTTCGCCGGGATCTTCGACGGCTTCTCGATCGGCTCGAACGACCTGACCCAGCTCGTGCTCGGCGTGGACCGCGACTCGGAGATCGTCTCGCACGTCTTCGACGAGCGCGACCCGGCCGTCATGAAGATGATCGCCTCGGTGATCCGCGCGGCCAAGGCCCGCGGGCGCAAGATCGGCATCTGCGGCCAGGCGCCGAGCGACTACCCGGAGTTCGCCGCTTTCCTCGTCGAGCAGGGAATCGACAGCATCTCGCTCAACCCCGATACGCTCGTGCGCACCACGCAGTTCCTGGCGCAAGGTCCGGCGCCGATCCGCGCGATGCGGTGAGCGAAAGGCCTGGCTTGTTCAGCGGCGTTGCCGGGCTCAGTGGAAGAGGTCGTACTTCTTGAAGAACTCGCGCGCTTTCGCGAGGAGCTGGCCTTCGGTCGGATGGTCGACGGTCTCCACGCCGATCACGGCCTTGCCCAGGCTGCTCGCGTACTTCTTCTCGAGATAGCCCTTGAACTGGACCTTGGCCTCGCCAGCGCCCATGATCAGGATCTCCGAGGCGTCGGGCCTCAGGACTTCCGCGATCTCGTGAAACCACTTCTCGGCTTCAGGATGGTGGTGCTGCTCGTGCTTTCCGTGAGGGTGGCTCGAATGCTTGTGGCCGTGAAGCTTCATCTGGCGTTTGTTGGCTTCCTGGGGGTCCAGCTTGTAGAGCTTGGCTTCCTTGTAATCCATCCAGACGATATAGGCGCTCATGTCGGTTCTCCTGATGAAGGGGGTCAGTGACGGTGATCCTAACCCAGCCTGGGCGCGCTGGAAACAGGGCGCCGCGAAAACTTGGCCGGGCGCCACATCTTGCACGACCCCGCGTTATGGAATCTCCAGTCATCCTGATTACCGGCGGCTCGCGGGGCCTGGGGCTGGCCCTCGCAATGGAATGGGCGCGCGCCTGCGAGGAAACGGGCGCCCGGATCCTGCTCTGCGCTCGTGACGCTCGGGAGCTCGACGCCGCCAGGGACAAGCTCTCCGGCTTCGGACTCGAGCTCGAGGTCTTCACACGGGTCTGCGATCTCAGGGACCGCGAGCAGGTGAGGCGGCTCGTTCTCGACACCGTCAAGGCCCACGGCCGGATCGACATCCTGGTCAACAACGCGGGCGTGATCGAGGCCGGGCCGATCGCGAGCCTGGACGAGCAGGCGTTCGCGGACGTGATCGAGTCCAATCTGATGAGCATGATCCGGATGACTCTCGCGTGCCTCCCGCACATGAGGCGCGGGGCGAGGATCGTCAACATCACCTCGATCGGAGGAGCCGTCGCGGTTCCTCATCTGCTCTCGTACTCGGTCTCGAAGTTCGGCGCGCTCGGGTTCTCCCTCGGGCTCGACGCCGAGCTCGCCGGCCGCGGAATCTCGGTCACGAGCGTCCTGCCCGGTCTCATGCGCATCGGCTCCTACGTCCACGCGCGCTTCCGGGGGAGCAACGCCCGCAACGAGTACAAGTGGTTCGCCGCGGGATCGAGCGCGCCCGGCCTCACCATATCGGCCGATCACGCAGCCAGGATCATCGTCTCGGCGACCATGCGCAGGAAGCGCTTCGTGGTCGTCGGTCCCCAGGCGAAGCTCGCGCGGCTCGTGTACCAGCTCTTCCCGAACCTGAGCCTCCGGGTCGCGCGGCAAGTGACCCGGCTTCTTCCGAGGTCGCGGCACGGAGACAGCAGCGTGCGCGAAGGCAAGCATCTCAAGGACGCGCTTCCTCCGTCCGCGACCCGCCTGGGCGAAAAGGCGGGCAGGAAGCTGAACGAGGACGTGGCCTAGCGAGCGGGCGTCCCGGCGGGAGGGCTTTACAAAAGTCCATCGAGGAGGGATTCATGGCGGGAATGGCAGTTCAGTTCGTCATGGACGTGCATTTGGCCCGCCTCGCCCGCGACCTCCGCATGCTGGGGTTCGACTCGCTCTGGAAGAGCGACTTCGCCGATGACGAGC
>CAYZKI010000145.1:0-866 GCA_964478745.1 uncultured Bacteriovoracaceae bacterium | reverse complement strand
GCTTTGGCTTCGGCGATCATCGCCGCGGCGAGTTCACGCGTGGGTGCGAACTTCGCGATCTGGTGATTGCCCGATTGGGTCAGCGCGCAGAGCGGATTCCAGACTGCGTTGTTGAGCAGCTTCGTCCACTTCGACTTGCGGATGTCGGTGGAGACTTCACACTTGAGACCGGCGCCGTTCATGTCCGCGGCGATCTTTTCCAGGCGCGGGGTGCGCGCGTTGTCGACTTCGCCGATGACGAGCCCATGAAGGCGGCGCTCGACGACGGCCGCGTGCTGCTCACGCGCGACCGGGCGCTCTGGGAAAGGATGCCCGAGAACCTTCGCCACTACGTCGAGGCGCTCGAGCCGGATCAGCAGCTTCTCGAGGTGCTGCGGCGGTACGATCTCGTCGAGCGGGTGCGATCGGGCGCGGGCTTCCTCTCGCGATGCCTGCAGTGCAACCATGTGATCCTGCCCGCGAAGCCCCATCACGTCGCGCACCTGGTCCCGGGCGATATCCTCACCCGTTTCGACGAGTTCTTCTTCTGTTCGCGCTGCGAGCGCGTCTACTGGAAGGGGTCGCACTGGGAGCGCATGCTCGAGCGGGTGCGATCGCTGATCAGCCCGGCGTGAGACACCGTGTCCCGGCGGTGGGGCGGCGCGGCTCGCCCCTGCGGCGTCCGAATCCGTCGGGAAGCCCTCACTCGCCGGTTTTCCTGGAACGCTCTTTGCTGCATGCTTGCTTCATGGCGAACCAAGTAAAATGCACCTGGCAGGAAAAGCTTAAGTTCATCTCGAGCGCCGACGGCCATGAGGTCCCGATGGATTCCAAGCCGCCGCTCGGGGACGACACGGCGATGACGCCCAAGCAGCTCATGCTTGCGT
>CAYZKI010000144.1:0-7997 GCA_964478745.1 uncultured Bacteriovoracaceae bacterium | reverse complement strand
AAGAAGACGTGGGAGCCCGTTCTCCAGAGGTCGAAAGGCAAATGGTCGCGCGGCGACGTGGTCAAAGTCAGGCTCGAGATGGACGCGCAGACGGACATGAGCTGGGTCGTTCTGAACGACCCGATCCCCGCGGGCTCCACGATCCTGGGCGGGGGGCTTGCTCGAAGCGCGGCCGTGCTCTCCCAGTCGAAGAGGCCGGGCGACACCGACGAGTACGACTGGCGCAATCAGCCGACCTTCGTCGAGAACACGTTCGAAGGCCCGAAGGTCTACTATGAGTTCCTGCCGAAAGGCGCGATGAGCTACGAGTACACCTTCCGGATCAACCAGACCGGCGCTTTCGGTCTCCCGCCGACCCGCGCCGAAGCGATGTACTCGCCGGAACTCTTCGGGGAGATCCCCAATGCGAACGTCGAGATCCAGCCTTAAGCGCGCCGGCATCATCGCGGCTCTCGCCTGTCTCCCGCTCGATGCGGCAAGGGCCGCCGCGGAGCCGGGGGCGGAACGCGTGTTCGCCGCGTTCGAGCAGGTCCGAGAGCGGTACCGGCCTTCCGAGGGAGTGGTCCTCGACCGCCACGGGCAGGTGCTCGATCGGGGGCGGACGAACCCCCGGGTGAGAAGGCTCGACTGGACGAGGCTCGACGAGCTCTCGCCCGCGTTCCGGCGGGCACTGATCCTTTCCGAGGACAGGCGCTTCCACGAGCACGGGGGAGTCGACTGGCTCGCGCTCGGGAAAGCCGCGCTCCAGCTTTCGCTGAGGGGCGAGAGCAGCCGGGGTGCGAGCACGCTCAGCATGCAGCTCGCTGGTCTCATCGATCCGTTGGCCAGGCCCGAAGGCGGGAAGCGGAGAAGCATCCCGCAGAAGCTGAAGCAGATGCGAAGCGCATGGATCCTCGAGCGTGAGTGGACCAAGGAACAGATCCTCGAGGCCTACCTGAATCTCGTCTATTTCCGCGGCGAGCTGCAGGGCGTGAGAGCCGCGTCCGAGGGACTCTTCGGGAAGGCTCCCCATGGGCTCGGGCTCGAGGAGTCGTTGCTCCTCGCCGTCCTCGTGCGCGCTCCGAACGCGCCCCCGCGGCTGGTCGGGGAGCGCGCGTGCCTTCTTGAGCCGCAGTCGTGCGATCGACTCAAAGCCCTCGCCGAGGAAGCGCTTTCGTCGGCGTACCTGATCCGAAGAGGCGATCGTCAGGCCGCGGTGCTCGCCGCGCGGCTCGGGCCCGGCCGCGCTTCGCTGCACACGACGATCGACGCACGCATCCAGCGCATCGCGATCTCGGCGCTCCGCCGGCAGGTCACGGACTTGAGATCGCGCAACGTGACCGACGGCGCCGCGCTCGTCCTGGACGCGCGCACGGGCGAGGTGCTCGCTTACGTGCCGAACATCGGCGCGGGCTCGCCGGCCGAGTTCGTCGACGGCATCCAGGCATCGAGGCAGGTCGGCTCCACGCTGAAGCCTTTCCTGTACGGCATGGCCATCGAGCGCAGGCTCCTGACGCCCGCGTCCCTTCTCGAGGACTCGGCCGAGGACTTCCCGGTCCTCGGAGGCGTCTACAGCCCGAAGAACCACGATCATCGCTTTCACGGAACCGTGCCGCTTCGCGTGGCGCTCGGCTCCTCGCTCAACGTTCCCGCGGTCCGGGTGCTCGGCCTGGTGGGGGTCGACTCTTTCGTCCGGAAGCTCAAGGAGCTGGGCTTCAAGAACCTCGAGGAGCCCGAGTTCTACGGGCCGTCGCTCGCGCTCGGGACCGCGGATGCGTCGCTCTGGGAGCTGACGAACGCCTACCGGGCGCTCGCGCGTGACGGCCTCTTCGCTCCCGCGCGCCTCGAGAGAACCGATGGCCCCCGTGGCGCTCCGGCGCGCGTCTTCTCGCGCGAGACGGCGTTCATTCTCAAGGATATCCTCTCCGACCGCGAGGCGCGGCAGCTCTCCTTCGGGCTCGAAAGCCCGCTCGCGACGCGCTTCTGGTCGGCCGTGAAGACCGGGACGAGCAAGGACATGCGCGACAACTGGTGCATCGGCTTCAACGAGCGATACGTGGTCGGCGTGTGGGTGGGGAACTTCGACGGCAAGCCCATGCATGACGTGAGCGGCGCGAGCGGCGCCGCGCCCGCGTGGGTGGAGATCCTCGCGTCGCTCGATCGGCCCGCCAGGCTCGGACGCCGCGCGCCTCCCGCCGGAGTCGCTTCCGAACGCGTGCATCTGCCCGGAGCGTCGTCGGCTCGCGCGGAGCTCTTTCTCCGCGGGACCGAGCCGGCGAGCGGGAGCGTCCGGCTCGCCGAGAAGGCAGGCAAGATCGCATATCCTCCTCCGGATCTGATGGCGGCCATCGATCCCGATATCCCGGAAGAGAGGCAGAGGATGCTTTTCCAGGCGGAAGGAAACGCCGTGGGCCACCAGTGGGTCTTCAACGGCAACCCGCTCGGGGACGCTTCCGAGCCCTATGCGTGGAAGCCCACGGGCGGGAAACACGTGCTCAGGCTGGTGCGCGCCGACGGAGAGATCGCCGACGAAGTCCGCTTCGAGGTGCGTTGAGATGGGACAGGAGGCTCAGCGCCCGCCCTGGAGCTTCTCGACGTAAGCGCGCACTCCGGCTTCGAGCGAGGTGAAGGGAGGCGCGTAGCCCTGGGCCCGCAGGCGGTCCATCTTCGCCTGCGTGAAGTACTGGTAGGCGTCGCGGATGCTCTCGGGAGTCGGGACGAACACGATCTTCTCGGGCATCCCGAGCGCCGAGAAGACCGCGCGCGCGAGATCGACGTAAGTGCGCGCGCGCCCGGTGCCGAGGTTGTAGATCCCGCGCGCGACCGGCTGCTTGGCCGCGAACTGCAGCACGTTCACGACGTCGTCGACGTAGATGAAGTCGCGCGCCTGATGGCCGTCGGCGATGCCTTCGCGATGGCTCTTGAAAAGCCTGATCTGGCCGTCGCGCAGCGCCTGCTCGTACGAATGCAGGACGACGCTCGCCATGAAGCCCTTGTGGCGCTCCCCGAAGCCGTAGACGTTGAAGAACTTGAAGCCGCTCCAGGCAGGCGGGTGATTTCCCTGCTTCTCCTGCTCCAGGGCCCACAGGTCGAAGATCTGCTTGGACATCCCGTAAGGATTGAGCGGCTTCAACGTGGGGATCTTCGCCTCGTCGTCCTCGAAGCCGAGCTTGCCGTCGCCATACGTCGCGGCGCTGCTCGCGTAGACGAAGGGGATCTTGTGGCGCGAAGCGTAGTTCCAGAGATTCTGGGAATACCGGACGTTCAGCTCGGCGAAGACGTTCTCGTCCTTCTCGGCCGTGTCCGTCCGCGCCCCGATGTGCACGATCGCCGACAGCGCGGGCTTCTGCTTCTCGAGCCAGCTCATGAGCTCGCCGCGCGGGACGATCGGGCCGTAGTTGAGCCCGTGGTTCTCGGGGCGCGTGCGGAAATGCTCCGGCTCGTCGACCGAGATGACGGCGATGCTTCTCGCGTTGCAGGACTCGACGAAACGCGCGCCGATGAATCCTGCCGCTCCGGTAACCAGGTAGATGGGGCTTCCTCGCGAGCTCATAAGTTCAGGCCGAAGCTACCTTTCCACCGCGGGAAATGCAACGAGCCGCGAGCGCGAACAGGATGCAGGAAATGCCCGCCGCACCGACCACCCAGGACGCGCCCACGAGGTCCGAGGCCGTCCCCGCGATGAGGCTTCCCGCCGGCATCGCGCCGAAGAACGTCATGTTGTAGAGGCTGAGCACGCGCCCGCGCAGGCGGTCGTCGACCGCGCGCTGGATGGAGACGTTGATCTGCGGGAACATGCTCATCAGCGAGAAGCCGATGAAGAACGTGGCGAGGCACGAGATCCAGGGCGCGCGCGAGGCGGCCAGGACGAGGAGAAAGACTCCGGTGACCGAGACGAGCGCGAGGAGACGGCTCTCGATCCCGCCGGCGCGGGAGGGTCCGCCGGCGAGAAGGAGCGAGCCGGATACCGCGCCGAAGCCGGCCATGGCGCTCAGCCATCCCAGGAGCTTCTCGTCTCCGAGAAGGACGTCTTTGGCGAAAACGGGAAGAAGAGTGGTGTAGGGCAGGGCGACGAAGCTCACGAAAACGGTGAGCGCCATCAGCCGCCAGATCTCGGGGCGCCCGCGGATGTAGTGAACCGTCGCCGACAGCCGGGCGAGCATGCCGAGGTCCGACGGACCCTCGCCCGGGCGTCCCGGCGCGCTCGCGCCGGGCACCCGCATGACGTACAGGCTTCCCAGCACCGCGAGATAGCTCACGGCGTTCAGCCGGAAGCAGCCCACCTCCCCGATGATCGGGATGAGGATGCCCCCGAGCGCCGGGCCGGCCACTCGCGAAGCGTTGATCACGACCGCGTTCAGCGCGATCGCGCTCCCGACGTGCTCACGGCCGACGATGTCCTGAGCGATCGTATGGCGCGTCGTGATCTCGAAGGCGTTGAACGCGCCCTGCAGGGTCGCGAGCGCGGCCACGTGCCAGGGCTCGAGGGCGCCGCTCGCGGCAAGGACCGCCATGAAGATGGCCTGCAGCATTCCCAGGAACTGGACGACGATGAGGACACGCCTGCGGTCGAACTGATCGGCGATCAGCCCGGACCACGGCGACATGAGAAAGGCCGTGGCCTGGCTGGCGAAGGTGATTCCGCCGAGCCAGGCCGCCGACCCGCTGAGACGATAGACGAGCCACGCCTGCGCCATCATCTGCATCCAGTTGCCGGACATCGAGATGGCCTGGCCGATGGCGTAGAGGCGATAGTTCGGATTACGAAGAGCCGCGAAAGACGCGCGCAAGCTCTTCGGTTACTTCACCTTCAGGGTGCCCTTCATGAACACGTAGTGCCCAGGGTAGGTGCAGATGTACGGATAGTCGCCCGCGGTCTCGGGAGCCGTGAAGGTCAGGGTGACCGTCTTGCCCGGCTTGGCGAGCTTGCTGGCCGCGAGGACGCTCGGCGACTCCGGGACGAAACCCTTGGCTTCGCCGACGGCCGCGCCGGCGTTTCCGACTTCGGCTTCGGTGCCCGGCTTCACGAGGACCCAGTTGTGGACCATCGCTTCGGTCTTGCCGTTGTTCTTGAGGGTCAGGGTGACCTTCGCGCCGGCCGGGACCTCGAGGACCGTCTTGTCGTACGCCATGGTGTCGCCCACGCTGGCGATCGAGAGCTTCACCTTCGCGGGGGCGGCCACCGCCGCGGAGGACGCCGAGAAAGCGACGAGAAGGGCGGTGATGAGGGATGATTTACGCATGATTCATTCTCCTTTGTTGTTTGCGTTACAGGTTACGGGGTCTTCAGGGAAAACGGCGTGAAGTCGGTGTTCAGATCGTAGTAATCCTCGTTCTCCGCGCGCTTGAGGAACGCGACCACCTTGTAAGTGAACGGGGTCATCAGCGCCTCCCAGCAGACTTTCACCAGGTAGTTCCCGATCATGACCTGGACGACCATGTCGGTGGTCCAGATGCCGAGGAACGCCACCGGGTAGAAGATCAGGGAGTCGGCCGCCTCGCCGACGATCGTCGATCCGATCGTACGCGCCCAGAGATGCTTGCCTTCCATGAAGATCTTCATCTTGGCCAGGGTGAACGAGTTCACGAACTCGCCGACGAAGTAGCCGAGCAGGGAGGCCGCCACGATCCGCCAGGTGTTCCCGAAGACGGCCTCGTAGGCGGGCTGGTGCGGCCAGAACTCCGCCGGCGGAAGCATCACGACGAACCAGCTCATGAAGCTCAGGAAGATCAGCGCGGCGAAGCCCGCCCACACGACGCGCCGGGAACGGGCGTAGCCGTAGACCTCGGTGAGGATGTCGCCGAACACGTAGCTGATCGGGAAGAAGAGGACGGCCGCGCCGAAGGTGTAGCCGCCCACGTTCGCGACCTTCGAGGCGCCGATCACGTTCGACAGCACCAGGACCGTGACGAACGCCGCCATGACGAAGTCATAGTAGCGGTACGATCGCTGGGTCGGGGTGGGCATGGGCCCTTTCTCGCACAATTCGCAACCGAGATCTATTGACTTCACCTCGGGGGAGTGCGAGCGCGAAAGGATGCTGACCCACCCGAGAAAACGGCTGGCGCTGGAGCTTGGCGAAGCGATCCGCGATGGACTGGGTCGGCCGGATCCCTATCACGGGGGCGCGCCCGAGGGGTCGGTTTTCAGAACCAGCTTCGACTGGCACTCCTCGGTGCACGCGCATTGGGCGTTGCTTTCGATCGCGAGGTCAGCGGGCGACGCGGGTCTCGCGCGGGTCGTCCTGGATCGCGTCACCGGATCGGCCATCGAGCGCGAGAGGCGATACCTGAAGGAGAATCCACGCTTCGAGGCGCCCTACGGCCGCGCGTGGCTCACGCTGCTTCTGGACGAGCTTCGGCGCCACGGCGCGGCCTTCGACGACTTCGCTTCGGAGAATCGCGAGAGCGTCGCCGATCACCTGGAACGGGCTCCTTTCCCGGAGCGGGAAGGCGAGCTGAGCGGCCTTCACGACTCCTGGCTCTTCGCGGATCTCCTCTTCTCACTCGGTGACCTCGATGACGGGATGAAGGCGAGACAGGCGGGCTGGCGGAGGAAGCGGCTCACGCCGGAGCTGCGCGACCGGATCTCCGCGCGGGCGCCACGCAGCTGGGAGTTCATGGACCTTCCGGCGGTTCTCTACCTGAGCGACAGCCTGACCGGCGTCCCGCCCCGGCCTTACGGGCGCGCCCCATTCTCTCGGGCCTCCCTCCCTGAGCTTCCGCCCATGACTCGCGAGCTCGCGCACTATCCGGGCGAGGTGGCCGTCCGCTCCTGGCCCTCCGCGCACGACACGTCGATGGGAAGGGAAGGCGCCGAAGCCGAGTACTCCTCGAGGCTCGAGTCGCTGGCCGCGCGGCCCGACTACTGGGGCGAAAGCTTCGAATGGACGTCGCATTGGGTGCCGCAGTTCATCTGGATGGGAATTTGGCTAGAGGCGGGCCGCCCCTGATGGCATCATGTAAGGCGTGAGCTCC
Organism: uncultured Bacteriovoracaceae bacterium; assembly: GCA_964478745.1. Lineage (GTDB taxonomy): Bacteria > Bdellovibrionota > UBA1018 > UBA1018 > UBA1018 > CAYZKI01. Next base: position 1,040 of record CAYZKI010000144.1, on the reverse strand, counting down.
GGCAACGATTCCCGCATCGCGCCCCGGGTGAAGATCATCCCGCTGCATCGGATCAGCTTCAAGTCGCTGAACCCCGCGCGAGTGCTTCCGCTCGGAGTGCGGAACATCTCCAGCACGGGATTCGGCTTGATCCCGCCTCCGGTGGCCTGGGAGACGCGCCCGGACTCCCTCGTCGGCCAGCTGACGATCGGGGCCGAACAGCTCGATATCGCGGCCCGCATCGTCCATCTTTCCCAGGCCATCGTCGGCTGCCAGTTCCAGGGCGATACCGCCGCGCTCAGCCGCCTTCTCGAGGAGTACTTCAAAGTGGAGCTGAACGCGCTCAAGGCCCGCCAGATCAATCCGGCCGTGCTCAAGCAGGATCCCCGCGGCACGCCTCACTGGTTCGTCGCCGAGAACAACTCCGAGCTCTACTACGTCGAAAAGGACGGCGCGCTCGTCCACTTCCGCCTGTCGGTCTTCGGCAACTCGATCGACGGAGGCGAGGGAAAGCCGGTCACCTTCGGGATCGAGGAATCCGATCGGACGCCGGAGGGCGATATCCGCAAAGGCTCGGTTCTGATCCAGACCACTCAGTCGCTGCCGCGGGAGATCGTGGAAACGGCCATCCGGTTCATCGAGAGCATCGAAAAGGCGCCTCGCGAGGTGAAGGACCGCCTGACCGGCTGGATCGGAAAAGCTTCGCGGCAGTAACGGCCACTCGCTGGTTGTGCCGCGTTGCATCGAAGCGTTACAACTAGGGCATGCGCGAATATCACGAGCTTCTCCGTCACGTCCTGGAACACGGGACGGACAAATCCGACCGCACGGGAACAGGGACGCGAAGCGTTTTCGGGTATCAGATGCGCTTCGATCTCGAGGCGGGCTTTCCGCTCGTCACCACGAAGAAGGTCCACCTCAAATCCGTGATCCACGAGCTGCTGTGGTTCCTGAGGGGCGAGACGAACGTCCGCTCGCTGCAGGCGGCCGGCGTGACGATCTGGGATGAATGGGCGAAGCCCGACGGAGAGCTCGGCCCAGTGTACGGGGCCCCGTGGAGA
>CAYZKI010000143.1:7215-8006 GCA_964478745.1 uncultured Bacteriovoracaceae bacterium | reverse complement strand
GCCCGCATCCTCCTGGTCGACGACGATCCGCAGGCCCTCGAGTCGACGAGGAAGATCCTCGAGCTCGCCGAGTACCAGGTGGTGACGGCGGGCGACGGCGAGGCCGCGCTCGCCCGCGTGCGACCTTCGCCTGAGAGGGCTCCCGAGGCTTTCGACCTGATCCTCACCGACGTGCGCATGCCGAAGCTCGGCGGGCTCGAGTTCCTCCGCGCGCTCCATCTCTGCGGCGAGCGGACGCCGGTGATCCTCATGACGGCCTACGGCCGCGTGGAAGACGCGGTGTGGGCGATGAAGATGGGAGCGGTGGATTTCCTCACGAAGCCGTTCAAGCGCCAGGCGCTGACGAGCTCGGTGGAAGCCGCGCTCAGGCGCGCGAGGCCGCGAGGCGAGGCGAGGGAGGGCGCGAAGACCGCCGCCTCTTCCTCCTCAGTCGGCGCTGGCGAGGCTTCGTTGATGGTCGGCGCGTCGGCGCGCGTGTCCGGGGTGCGCCGCATGATCGAGCAGGTCGCGCCGACCGCGGCCACGGTGCTCATCCAGGGCGAGAGCGGGACGGGCAAGGAGCTTGCCGCGCGGATGCTGCATACGCGAAGCGCGCGCTCGAAGGCCCCGTTCGTCGCGCTGAACTGCGCGGCCGTTCCGGAGCAGCTCATGGAGTCCGAGCTTTTCGGCTTCGAGAAGGGCGCGTTCACGGGCGCGAGTATCGCCAAGGTCGGCCTTTTCGAGGCGGCGCACGGCGGGACGCTCATGCTCGACGAGATCGGCGACATGCCGCTGTCGCTGCAGGCGAAGCT
>CAYZKI010000143.1:2093-7205 GCA_964478745.1 uncultured Bacteriovoracaceae bacterium | reverse complement strand
TTCGCGCGCTCCAGGAAGGCGAGATCCGCCGGGTGGGAGCCACGGGCTCCCGCAGGGTCGACGTGCGCGTGATCGCCGCGACCCACCGCGACCTCAAGGAAGCGGCGGCGGCCGGCGCCTTCCGCTCCGATCTGCTCTACCGCCTCGAGGTCGTCACCCTGCTCATGCCCGCGCTCCGCGAGAGGATCGAGGACCTTCCGGACCTGGCCTATCACTTCCTCAAGCAGGCGAGCGAGAGGCATGGAAAGACGGTCACCGGTATCGCCGACGACGCCTTCGAGGTGCTGCTCGCGCATTCATGGCCCGGCAACATCCGCGAGTTCTCCAACGTGATCGAGCGCGCGGTGATCTTCGCGCACGGGGCCGAGATCCAGGCGGCGGACCTTCCGCCGCATCTGCTCGCGCTCACGGCCTCGAAGCTTCCCGCATCGCTCGTGGGCGGATCGACCATCTCCGTACCGATCGGGACTCCCTTGAAGGACGTCGAGGATCTCCTGATCCGCAAGACGCTCGAGGCGACATCCGGCGATAAGAACATGACCGCGAAGCTCCTCGGCATCAACTCGCGGACGATCTACCGCAAGCTCGGCGAGAAAAAGAGCGAGCGCGACGGCGAATCGCCCGAGAGCTGACCCGGAACGCGCCGACAATAATCTGACTTCGTGTCCTCGTGCCGCGCGCGTAACTCCGCGGTATGACGTATGCGCGCGCGGAAGTGTACTGATCCCGGTACGGAAAGCGATGCCGGAAAAATACACAACGTTTACAAAATGCGACGAAAGTTTCTGGCGTTGTCGCAAAATTGCGGCGTAATCTAAAGCTTCAGAATCAACCCGGCCAACATGGAGGTGGAAGCCGATGTTGTATAGGAGAACTTTTCTGATCGCGGCCGCGTGGCTCGCGATCGCGGGACAGGTCGCTTGGCTCCAGGACGCGGAGGCGTTCGGAAGGCCCAGGCCGAAACCGGTGAACGACTTCAGCGGCTTTTTCGACGGCATCAACGGCACTGACGCCGTGGGATGGGCTGCGCTGAACGCGGACCCGGGCGTCGCGGTCGACATCCACTTTTACGACGGCCCTTCGCACGCAGGCCGCATGATCGGAAGCGTGACCGCGAACCAGCCCCGCGGCGGCCTGCCCGTGGCGGGCGACCATGGCTTCACCTTCCGCATCCCGGCGAGCGTCCAGGACGGGGCCCCGCACCAGATCCACGCGTACGCGGTAGCGGCCGGCAAGAGCGCGCTGCTGAACGGTTCTCCCAGGGCCTTCCAGAGGGAGCTCGTTTCCCGCAACGTCGTCGTCGAGGTCTTCTCGGGGGCGGTGGGCTCGGTGCGCGTGCCGAACGCGACCGTGAGGATCGGCGGGGAAACCCGCACCTCGGACGGCAACGGCTTCACGCACTTCTTCATCGCGGAGGGAGGCTACGATCTGACGGTCGAGGCCCAAGGTTACGTTACCCACACGGAACGCGTCACGATCGACTCCGAGCGTGACCAGGTCCATCCGTCGGGCAACAACCCGAGCTTCCGCGTCGCGCTGAACCGCGACGTGACCCGCCCCGGCGTCCGGGGAAGGCTCCGCGCGCAGGGGCGCACGCTCGTCTATCCTGACGGCACGCGCTTTCCCTGGCGTTTCGTCTCGTTCTTCGGCGGCATCGCCATGCTCGATCAGGGCCGCGAAGCCGAGCTGAACGAGAAGCTCGCCTGGTTCGCCAGCCAGGGCGTCACGGGCGTCCGCACCTTCGCGATGATGGACGCGGCACCCGGCATCGGCACCATGTTCGTGCTCAGGCCCGAGAACGGCCGCGCGCACCTGGGCCGGTATCTCGAGATGGCCCGCTCGCACGGGCTGTACGTCGAGATCGTCGCCCTCGCCAACACCCGCTGGATGGTCGATAACGAAAGATTCGATATGGCCCATCACGTCCGTGAGGTGGGGAAGATCGCGGCCCAGCACGACAACGCGCTGGTCGAGTTCGCGAACGAGGCGAACCACCACACGCAGGTTTCCGACCTGGCCGACTGGATCGAGACGCGAAGGCATCTCGTTCCGGCTGGAGTCCCTTCGGCGACCGGCATCTCGGACGAGACGTACTACTTCAATCCGGCCAAGCGAGCGGTCATCTTCGACTACGCCACGGTTCATTCCGAGCGTGCGGACGGCGAAGGCGGCTGGCGCTGGGTCCGGCACATCAAGGAGCTCGGCGACATCGCGCGCTCCTACAACAGGCCCGTGGTCAACGACGAGCAGATCGGCGCCGGCGAGGCGGTGAGGCTCGGCGCGCGGGACAACAACCCCGCGAAGTTCTACGGGTCGGCGCTCGTCGCGCGCGCGATGGACGTGACTGGAAGCACTTTCCACTACGACCTGGGCCTGCGCTACGACCTGCCCTCGAACATCCAGCTCGAGTGCTTCAACGCGTTCATGAGGGGCATCACCCTGATCCCGGACGACATCATGACGTTCTCGTACAAGAACGCCGGATTCGCGGACGGCCCGGTCGCCTCTTTCCGGTTCAGCGACCACCCGGCTCCGGATACGGCGATCCGCGCGTACTCGGGGCTGGACGGCAACCGCGGTTACACGGTCGTCGTACGCAAGATCGGTGACCCCGGAATCGTCTGGCAGAACGGCTGGAGCCCTCGTGCCGTGCATGAGGACTACCCTGGGATGCAGCTGATCGAGATCGGCCGCTGAACTTCTCCGGAAACAGGAAATCGAAAATGAACATCAAGACACTGATGAAGACCACCTTCGGGTCAGGGCTCGTGCTGGCCTGCCTTTTCACCGGGCCGGACGCGTTCGCATTCGGAAGGCCCAAGCCGCCGACGCCCGCCTTCAGCGGCCACTTCGACGGAATCAACGGCACGGAGGCCGTGGGATGGGCGGCGCTCCCGTCCGATCCTGCCGCCGCGGTCGAGGTGCATTTCTATGACGGCCCCGCGTCCGCGGGCAGGTTGATCGGCTCGACGGTGGCGAACCTGCCGCGCGGCGGGCTGCCCGTCGCGGGCAACCACGGGTTCTCGTTCCAGATCCCGGCGGAGCTCCAGGACGGCGACTCGCACCCGATCCATGCCTACGCGGTCGCGGCCGGCAAGAGCGCGCTGCTCGGCGGCTCGCCCCGCGCCTTCACCGGCGGCAGGGCCTTCGACGAGAAGGAGGCCGTGAACGCGGCCAAGCGCGCATACCGGGCCGTGCTCTTCCGCGAAGGCGACGACGGGGGCCTGAACGGCTTCCGCGACCAGGTGATGCGGGAAGGGAAGGCGGGCCTCAGGCGCGCGTTCGAGGGCATGGCGGCGAGCGACGAGTTCAGGCAGAACGTCCGCCCCGCGCGCTCCGACGAGGAGCTCGTGGCCCAGCTCTACCGCAAGCTCCTGCTTCGCGAGCCGGATGACTTCGCGACGAACACCTACCTCCCGATGGTCCGCGCGGGCAAGTACGGTGAAGTCGCGGCGTCCGTCGGCACGAGCGACGAGTTCATCGCGAAGCTCTCGCAGCCCGATGTCCCGCCGCGCAAGATCCGAAAGGGCGCGGTCCGCGGGCGCGACACGTCCATCTTCGACGACGACGGCCAGTTTCACGCCCTGGGCGCCTCGCTGATGTGGGCCACCTCCGGCTACCGGAACGCGCGCGACGAGCTCGAGCGCGACCTCGAGACGCTCGCCGACGCGGGCTTCGACTACATCCGCGTGCTCGGCGTGGTCGGCTGCCCGGGCCCCGGCCTGGACGCCTGCGGCCGCGCCGGAGCCACCGACGCCTGGGACGGCAAGGAAGCCGACTGGCGGTGGCCGGATTTCGACGCCGTCATCGCGGGCCTCACCGACCTCGCGTACGACAAGTACGGGCTTCGAGTCGAATGGACGCTGATCGGCGACGGCCAGTACAACATCCCCAATCGCAACGACCGCTTCAATCTGGTGGATCGCTTCCTGGCCATGTCGCGCGGGCGCGAGCACAAGATCATGCACTTCGAGATCGCCAACGAGGCCTGGCAGAACGGCTTCGGCGGCGACTCGGGCGTGCAGCAGCTCCGGGAGCTCACGCGCTACATGAACGACCGTACCGACATCCTGGTCGCGGCGTCGGCCATGGGCGCCGAGTGCAACGGGGGCACGTCGGAGGTCGAGACGCTCTACGCGGGCGGGATCGCCGACCTGGCCACGATGCACTACTCGCGGAACACGCGCGAGGACGGTTGGCGCCCCGTACGGCAGCCGTGGGGATTCCACGAGTGCAGGGGCGTCCCGAAGCTCGCCAGCAACAACGAGCCGATCGGCCCCGGCTCCTCGGTCGCGTCCGATACCGATCCGGTGCGGCTCGCGGCCGCCGCGGTCGCGACCTACATCTCGAAGCAGCCGTTCTACGTCTTCCACTCGCGCCGCGGCGTGGGCATCGGGCGGAACTTCGGTTTCGAGGCCAGCTGGCCGATGGACCGCATGACGGGCTTCGACGCCTTCAAGGCGATGAAGACCTACCTGCCCGCGGACATCACGAGCTGGAGCCGCCAGAACCACTACTGGGCGGATCACCCGTTCGAGACCTACGGCAACGGCAAGCTGAACGAGATGTGGCCCGACACCAACGGACCGAACGGGGTGACGCGCCACTTCGCGGCCGTGAACGGGGGGCGTTTCGTCACGCTGCCGATCGGCATCCGCAATTTCGTCGAGATCGCGGCGAAGCGGAACATGGAGTTCGACGTCCTTCACCCGGTCACGGGCGAGGTCGTCGCGCACCACGTCCTGAACGGCGGCGATCGGATCCGCCTGTCCGGCCTGGGAGCCTTCGTCCTGATCGGCAACTACCGGTAAGCCAGAGGGCCGGCTCGGATCCGAAGAGGAAACCCGAGCCGGCCCCGGCCCGTCTATGGCAGAATGGCGCCATATGGCGCCGAAGCTTCTCCAGAAGACACTGCTCCTCCGCCTCATGAGCCTTTACCCGCCGTACCTCGGCGCGGGCATCCGCCCGCGCTTCGCCCCCGACTTCAGCTGGGCCGAGGTCGATATGAAGCTTCGCTTCTGGAACAAGAACTACTTCGGAACGCATTTCGGGGGATCGATGTACTCGATGGTCGACCCGTCGGAAGCCTTGAAAGCGGCCTTCACCCACCGG
>CAYZKI010000143.1:1223-2083 GCA_964478745.1 uncultured Bacteriovoracaceae bacterium | reverse complement strand
CCTCCTGACGGTGAAGCTCGGGCGGGAGTTCGTGGTCTGGGACAAGGCCGCCGCCATCAGATTCAAGAAGCCCGGCACCGGACGGATCCGCGCGCGCTTCGAGATTCCCTCGGGCCGCGTCGAGGAGATCCGCGCCGAAGTCATCCAGAAGGGGAAGGCGGAGCCCGTGATGACCGTGAGCATCCTGGACGAGCAGGGGCAGGTGATCGCCGAGGTCGACAAGACGCTCTCGGTGAAGCCGCGGGTCCGCGCCCAGCCGGTCAGCGAGCTAGTTCGCTAGAGCGTCTCCGACTTGCGCCGCGAGGCCGGCGTCTCGGGTACGATCGAAAGAAGAGCGTCGAGGCGCGGCTGGAACGAGCCGATGCGCGCCCGCGCCAGGAAGATCGAGCGCACGGTCTCGATGTCGATCTTCCCGCCGAGCAGCGCCTGGTGAACGGCCTTGCCGAGCACCTGGCCGTGAAAGCGCGCGCCGACGAGCAGCGAGGGCGTGAGACTCCGCTTCCGGAAGATCGGGCGGATGTCGGCCGTGTCGCGGATCAGCCCGATGGCGAGCTCGCGGGCCTCGCGCTCCATCAGGAACGCAGGCTCCTTCCCGCGCTTGAGCTCGCGGAGCCGGTCCTCGTGGTCGGCGAGCAGGTCGCACTTCCTCCGCGGGTTCAGGATCAGGCTGCCCAGGAACGCGAAGGCGGCCTCGAGCGTCCAGAGCGCGAAGTCCTCGGTCGTGTCCATTTCCAGGCGCCTCACGCCCGTGCGCACGCGGAACAGGTGCGAGGCCGCGATCTCGGAGGCGCCGTTGTGCGAGGGCACGCCCAGGTAGGCGATCTCCTCCTCGGGGATGTAGAGTCGCAGGTTGTTCATCA
>CAYZKI010000143.1:0-1213 GCA_964478745.1 uncultured Bacteriovoracaceae bacterium | reverse complement strand
GCTGAAGTACGGCGAAAGAAGATCGGCGTCGTCAATCGTGTGCACGGTGACCGAGTCGTACGAGGGCGGGGGAACTCCGAGGAACTCGGCGAGCGCCTGCGAGTACGTGCGCATGAGCGAAAGGTAGTCGGCGCTCGTCTCGGAGCCTTCCTCGGTCAGGTCCTGGAGGCTTTCGCCCTCGGCCCAGCTCACCAGGGACTGCAGCTTCGTCCACGGCGTGCTCGAGACAACACAGAAGGCGTCCTTTTTCAGGCGCACGGCCTGCACGTGATGCTCGCGGCCGAACTTCGCGAGCTGCCAGTACAGCTCGTCGTGATTCTGGTGGACAGCCAGGGTCTTCAGCGGCTTTCCCAGGTGCTTGGCGGAGACGCGGCGAAGGTGGGCCGGAAGGTGATTGGTCGAGCAGTGAAGCTCGCCGTAGAGCACGATCATCTTCGTCACCCGGCCGTTCTGGCTCTCGGCCTCGAAGAGGTCCGAGATCACCCCCGCCGCCCAGACGTCGCGCTGGATGAGGTCCTGGATGTCGCGCGCGCGGCGCGCTCCCGAAGGGTCGCCCCACGCGATCTCCTTGGGCCGGTTGAGCGCGATGAGCCTGACTCCGTTCTCACGTGCCCAGTCGAAGATCGGCGAGTAGTTGCTCCACGGGAATCCCCATTCCTCGTGGTAGCGGATCGCCTTGAGGAACTCGTTGAGCGAGAGCTTGCCGGACTGGAACTGGTCGAGCGCGTCCTGCCGGTGGCTCGCGATGAACTCGAGGCCGATGAACCATCGCTCGCGCGAGATCCGCGACGGCGCGGCCGGGGCGGCGTCGCGGATGAGGCGGAGCGCCGTGCGCTGGGACTGCGCGAAGGTGTGGAAGTCGGAAACGAACGTCACGTCGGCGGCGCGGATCTCTCGGACGAGCTCGGGCTTGCCGACCTCCTTCAGCCTTTTCCGGATCGCGGTGAAGTCCTTCTGGAACTCCTTCTCGTAGCGCGCGATCGCGGGAGGAGTGCGTCCGAGGAGGCGGTCCGCCTCGGCGTGAAGCGACTGATGGATGCGTTTCTGGAGATCGAGAAGCTTCCGTCGTGTGTGGCTCACGCTCGCCTGCTGCTGCTACGAGACAAACGACCACCGTTGCCTGCAGTAAGGCTCGCCGATCTGGTGGTCGATCCCGATGCGGCTGTTCAGACCGTAGACGAAGCCCCGAAGCAGGTCGGCCTGGATGCGGCAG
>CAYZKI010000142.1:0-8091 GCA_964478745.1 uncultured Bacteriovoracaceae bacterium | reverse complement strand
CGCCTGATCCAGGAGTCCTGCAAGGAGCACGGCGGAAACAACAACTTCCTGTTCGCGGTGATCGCCGAGCTCCGCAAGACCGACCCGCGCTGGGGCCTGAACTGGAAGCGCGGGAACATCGGCGACATGTCCCAGGACGTGATCAACTACTACCGCGGGACCGGTCCGTTCGCCGACGGCACGGACACCTACGTGATCGACATCATCGGCGGACATTGCGGGCCGAACCCGCAGCCGGCCTGGATCGACGTGACTGGCGTGGGCGGAGCGCTCGCGCGCTGGACGATCGATCCGGCTCCGAAGTGTCCCTAGATCCCGGACTTGAGGTGAGCCATCCGCTTGAGGTGGTCCATGCTCCACACGTCGAGCTCGCCGCTCGAGCGGGTGACGTTTCCCGAGCTGACGAGCGTGAAAGCGTCGCGGGCGATCGAGGAGGCGGCCGCCACGATCGGAGGCACCACGAGCGCGCCCAGGAACGCCTGGGAGTTCGCCGCGTAGGCGGTGTCGCTCGTCGCTAGCGGCGAGCCCAGGGGCACGGGATAAGGACCCACGTTGCAGGTCTGGGGCAGGGTGCTTCCTTCTTGGAAAACCCAGCGATCGCAGGGCTGCGCCCCGTCGGGGCCGCAGGTGTTGCCGATATTGTTGAACTCGAAGCCGTAGTAGCGGGTCATGCCTTCGACTGGGGCGAACCCCGCCTGGCGCAGGCAGGCCGTGTAGCTCCCGTTCGCGAGCTGGAAGGAGGCTTGGGCCGTGAAGATCGAGGCCAGCTGGAGACGGGCCTCCGACTGGCGTGCCTTCGAGGCGAACTTCGCATACTGGGTCGAGCCGATGGCGGCCAGGATTCCGATGATGGCCACGGCCACCATCATTTCGACGAGAGTGAATCCCTCGCGACCCCTGAATGATAAATCTGATTTTCCCACCACAGTTTAAAGATTATTACATATTTAATGCAGTGAGTCAAATCAGGTCGCTGTGTGAGGGGCCGAAAACAAAACAGGCCCGGTGTTTGACCACCGAGCCTGTAGAGTTCTTACTTTCCGAAGCGCCGGCTGCGCTCAGCCGCCGTCTTGGATCGGGCACCCGACCAGGTCGGGCGCCAATTTGGCATTTTTAACTATTTAATTTTTTGGAGAATTTGCTGCCGCGATCCGCTCTGGCCGAGAGCCGTATCCGGCAGTCCGTGAGCTCCGCAGACGTCTTGAGTCGCGGTCGGTTCAGCTCACGCTATCGCGTGCGCGGAGGCCCGGTGTCGTGAAGAAATTCCAGGAGCTGTAGCTTGTACGTGCCTCTCATGAGCAACCTCCGATACTTATGAGTATAGCAAAGTCGTGACGCGATGCAATATGTGTCAGAAATGATTTAGGATTTTGTCTTCCGACACGCATTAAATCGAGCGTGTCGGTGCGGACCAGTCGCTGGTTTCTGTAACCGGAGATCACAAACTCGGCTTCCTTAGATGCGACGGGCCGCTTAACCTTTGCATATGGCGCTTCGAAGGCTTGGGCTCGTGGGAGTCGCGATCTGCGCGGTCATCGCGGCGGCGTACTCCTGGTGGGCGGGGATGGACTCGGATCGTCGGGCGACGGCACAGCGCGAGCTGGAGCTTCGAAACGCGGAGCTGAAGGCGGAGTTCGAGCGTTTGGACCCTGCAAAGGCATTCAAGCTTCCCGGAGTTCGACGCCTGCCCCAGAACCTCGATGCGAGGTGCTCGCCGCAAGTCGTCGGATTCGTCCGCGCTCTGGGAGGCCTTCCGGCTGATCAAGCTCCCTCCTGCTGGAAAGTCAGCTTCGAAGACGGACGAAGTGGCTTCCAAGCGCAGTTCTTCGCGGACGGCCCGGTATCCGACGTGGCCCCTCGGATTCACGAGCGCATCCGCGGCGCGCGCGAAGCCGAAGCGCTCCTCGGTGCTCCGTTGGGCGAGCCTCGGAGCGCCACGGGGATCCGCGCCGCTCTGGTCAGGTTCGAAACCGCGAAGGGGCTGATCCAGGCCAGGTTGAATTGGGGCGAAGCGCGAAAGCAGACCTCGGTGGCGATCTCGCTGATCGAGCCAAAGGTTCCTTAAGGAGATCCATGCACACGAAGAGCCGGTTACTTCTGGCGGTACTGGCGTTCGCGCTCCTGCTGGTCCCCCTCGTCGGCGAAAGCGTCTGCAATCCGAGCTGGTGCGACGTTTACTGCGGCTCGGGATGCCCCGTCGGGGAGGAGGAGGTTTCCGGCCCCGGCTACTGCCTCCCCGGCGCGAGCGGATCGGACCCGGTGTGCTGCTGTCAGCCCCGCTAGCGATCAGATCCCGTTGGACGGATAGCCGTAGAGAGTGACTCCGGTCACGGTCCCGTTCTGGAACGTGCAGGTGCCGTTGGACGCGTAATCGCCGTGGCCCTGGTAGAAACCGAAGTTCGGGGAGTAGATGCAGGCCTCGTTCGATTCGCAGAGCCCGTTCTCGTTGCCGGTGGAGTCGCCGATGATCTCCATCGCGTTAGTCAGAAACGTGCGGGCGCCTGCAGAGTTCTGGTCGGTGATCGCGCGGTTTCCGTGCGCCGCGCTCGGGCAGGCTGCGCCCGAGGTGAACGCGCCATTCGCAGAGCTTCCAAGGTCGCTCCGCTCCCGGACACGGGTGTCGGTCGACTTGAGGCGGAAGTCCTGGATGTAGAACGTGCCCGAAGTGGAGTATCCGGCCCCTGCGGTGCCCCAGAGCCGGAAGATGTTCTCGAAGTTGAGCCAGTCGGTGATCGATGCATAGGTGGACGAGAAGCCCGCCATCGAGTTCACGGTATCGTCGCTTGAGAGGGTACCCACCACGGACGTGAGGAGGTCTGCTTCGTCCACGTAAGAGTAGCTCGCGTCCGAAAGACCGTTGTTCGCACAGGTCGCATGCGCAAGGCCTGGGTTAGTTCCGCCCGTCACGTTGCAGAAGCCCGTCCGGAGCACCTGGGTGAACTGGTTGTTCGAGCTCGAGCTCAGCGAGACGTTTCCGATCACGAGCTGCGAGAGCAGGTTGTCGCTCGAGGAAATGGCCAATGTGGTGTTGCTCAGCGGCTGGTTCAGCGTGTCGCGGCCCGTGTTCAGCATGTGGTTTGAAATGCCGCCGGCGTCATAGGTGGTGATATGGGTGTAGGTATTGCGGCTCGAGGTGTCCAGAGCCTGCATGCTCATTCCCTTCGCGAACAGGGCGCCTGCGATGGTGTTGTTCGTCACCGAGTTCGTCACGTGGAGGCCGAAGCTGTTGGTATTGCTCGCGCGGAGCTGTGTGATGACGTTGTTCGCGCTGGTCGACGCGATCCAGAGTCCCTTCTGGGTCGTGTTGGCGATCTGAATGTCATGAGCTCGGTTCCAGTCGCCGTCCCAGATGACCAGGGCGTTGCCCGCGACCGAATGGATGCGGATCTGGTCGAGGAAGTTCCCGTCGGCATCCGAAGCCAAGGCGATCCCGCCCGCCTTGAAGTCGGAGCGATGCAGGCGCGAAACCTTGGTGTTGCAGTAGTAGAACGTCAAGTCAGAGTCCGAGCCGGCTGCCGCGTCTCCGTCGACGTTGGCCTCGACCCAAAGGTGCTTCTGCCCGCCGGCGCAGATCATGCCGCGGTAATCGGTGCCGATCTCGCCGCTCGCGTCCGAGCAGTTCGTGCTGGCCGAGCCATTGTAGCGCAGGACTGCCGTTCCGAGCGTCACCAGGGATAGCTTGTCCGCGTTCAGGTTGTAGCCCGCGGTCGAGGCGTTCGCGCTCAGCGTGAAGACGGCCTTCGCGCCGTAAGCGAGGTCGGGGCCCGTCGTGTCGTCGTCGACGCCGTCAAGCTTGATCACGCTTCCGGCGCTGTTGTCGGGAAGCGCGACGACCGGGTTGCTCCACCAGGCCGAGGAGGTCGAGCTGACGATCGGAGTTCCGCCGTCGGTGATGGTGACCGAGTTGTTCTTCCACGAGGTCGCGTTCACCAGGTCACGGAGTCCCTTAGAAGGCTTGAGCCCGCGGGTGAAGAAGGTGGCCGTTCCGCCGACCACCTTGCATTCCCAGTCGAACGCGCCGAGCGCGTCCGTGATGGCCAGGCCGCTGCACGAGGCGTAGCCCGTGACCGTGACTTTCCTCTTCTCGCCGCCGTGGATGCAGATCGTGTCGTAGAGTCCGGCGGTGGCGACGTTGCACGCGGTGTCCGGCTGGTCGTACCGGTCGGTGCCGCCGTTGTTGTTCTGGACGTAGTCGTTCCAGTCGCCGTTGTTCGTATAGACCTTCTCGACGGTCGCGAGGTTGATGGTCCAGGCGTAGCTGGTGGCGGCCGAGGCGTTGCCGGCCTGGTCGTAGGCCATCACGTAAAACGTGTGCGCGCCGGCGGCAAGCGAGCTGTAGCTGATCCCGCTCGTGCAGGTGGCGTACGCGCCCGCGTCGAGCTTGCACTCGAAACGGTCGATCGCGGAGCCGGTGCCGTCACCGGTGAAGGTGAAGGTGGCCGAGTCGGTCGCCGCGGGATTCGCGGGATTCCCGGTCAGCGAGACCGTCGGGATGACCGAGTCGTAGATGATCGAGTCGCTCACGGTGCCCGAGCTCACGTTGTTCGCGTCGTCTCCGACCCAGAGATAAACGGTTTTCGTCTCGTTCGTGGAGTTTGCGAAGGTGTGGCCGGTCGGCCGCGTGGTCGACCAGTAGTTGCTGATGGCCGCGCCAGCACCGCCGTTGCAGGTGGCGTGGATGCCCGCCGGCCGCGTGGTCTGAGTCTCGCTCAGGCACCAGCGGAGGACGCCGGAGTCGGTGATCGCGGCGCTGACCGAGGTCGAGTCGGTGGCGACCGCGCTCGAGGAGCTCGTGTCCGTGAGCGCGAGCGTCGGATCGCCCGGGATCGTGGTCGAATAAGCGAAGGCCGCCATTCCGTAGCTCGCGGAAACGTTCGAAGCCACGTCGCGGGTGAAAACGTAGACCTTGCGGGTGCCCGTCGTGGTGAGCGCTACCGTGGTCGGGCGGGTGGTCACGAAGCAGGAGTCGTTGTAGAGCGGGGCCGAGGGCGCGGCGGCGATGCCTGCCTGCTCCTTCACGCACCACGCGGTGGCGTCGGTGTCGGCCGTGATCAAGAGGGCGGGCGAGGACTGGTTCGTCGCGGACGTGTTGAGCGTGTTCGAGTCGCGCACGACGACCGTCGGGTTCGCGGGAAGGGTCGTATCGAGGTCGATCGCATCGCTGACGGACGCCGAGCGGATCGTATTCGCCGAGTCGGCGATCCAGAGATAGACGGTCTTCGCGCCGTCGCTCGCGGAAAGATTGAAGGTGGTTGGCCGGCTCGACACCCAGCTTCCGCCCGCGCAAGAGGTGGTGTCGGCGGGTTGGCTCGACTGGGTTTCGCTCAGGCACCATTTGGCGGCCGACCCGTCATTCGTGATCGAGACTGATACGCCGACCTGACGGGCGTAGGCCGAAGAGGCCGTCGTCGGATCCGAGAGCGCCAGGGCCGGGACCGACGTGTCGATCGTCAGGGCGTTGGAGCACGCCGCGCTGGAGGCGTTCCCCGAGTTGTCGTACGCGGTGACGCGGATCGAGTAGGTGCTTCCGTTCGCGAGCCCGCTCCAGGACAGGCTTCCCGCGGTCTGATAGCTGTCGGAAAGCGCGGTGCCCGCGCAGCCCGCCGCCGAGAAGCGCTCGACGCGGTAGGTGTCGGTGGAGCGCAGGCCCGAGACGCCCACGTCCGACGCGGACCAGTTGAAGGTGTAGCTGGTGGATCCCAGCGTGAGGTTCGCCGACGGATCGATGAAGGTCGGTACGCCCGGCGCCTGCGTATCGATGACGATGGCCGGGGTGCAGATGGGCGCGCCCGAGCCCTTGGAGTTCTGGCCGACGATCCTGACCGAGTAGGTTCCGCCGTTCGTCAGCCCCGTGAGCGCGTAGGCCTGCGTGGTGACGGTGGCCGTGGAGATCGGCGTGCCCGAGCAGCCGGCGCCGGAATAGACGCTGACTTCGAAGCTTTCCGCCGTGCCGTTTTCCAGGCCCCAGGTCAGCGGAAGGGTCGGCGCGGCCGAGTAAATCGGAGTGGAGGGGTACTCACTGAGCTGCGGAAGCACGCTGCTCGTGCTCGAGTCGCGCACGAGCGTGAGCTTGCAGCCGGTCACGGCAAGCGCGGAGATCAGGGCAAAGGTGAGATAGGTGCTGCGAGTCATGTTGTCCACAAACGTACTTCTTTGCTCTATTTTAACGTTTTCCCGGGGCGCTCCGGAATGAGTCGCCGGCGACACAGGTCAACGATGACCGCGCGCGAAAGCGCCCTGAGCTCGCCGCCTTAGGGGTGCGAGCCTACAGGCGTTTGCCATGCGCAAACGAATCCGTTCAGCGGCGCTTCTTGGCGCGCGCCGGCGCCCGGGCCGCCGCCTTCCTCGACGCTTTGGCGCGTGGGAAGCGGATCGCCGCCTGCGCCGCCGCGAGCCTCGCGATCGGCACGCGGAACGGGGAGCAGCTCACGTAATCGAGATTCGCCTGATGGCAGAAGAACACCGAGCTCGGGTCGCCCCCGTGCTCGCCGCAGATTCCGACCTTGAGGTCCGGGCGCGCGGCGCGGCCTTCCTCGATCGCGATCTTCATGAGGCGCCCGACGCCGTGCGGGTCGAGCGACGCGAAAGGATCCTTCTCGAAGATCTTCGCGTCCATGTAGTCCTTGAGGAAGAGGCCCGAGTCGTCGCGTGACAGGCCGTAGGTGGTCTGCGTGAGGTCGTTCGTCCCGAAGCTGAAGAACTCGCCGTACTTGGCGATCTCGGCCGCGGTAAGCGCCGCGCGCGGAAGCTCGATCATCGTTCCGATCGAGTACTTCACGCCTTTAACGCCGGAAGCCGACAGGATGCGGTCGGCCTCCTCGCGGCAGTAGTCGCCCACGAATTTCAGCTCGCGCCAGTCGCCGACGAGCGGGATCATGATCTCGGGGTTCGTCCTGATGTTCTCCTCGCGGGCGAGCTCGCAGGCGGCTTCCATGATGGCGGTCACCTGCGTGCGGTAGATCTCGGGGTAGCTCACTCCCAGGCGGCAGCCGCGGTGGCCGAGCATGGGGTTGAACTCGTGAAGCGTTTCGGCCTTGCGCTTCAGGCGCTCCATCGGCACGCCGATCTTCTTCGAGAGCGCCATGAGCTCGATGTCCGTGTGGGGGATGAACTCGTGAAGGGGCGGGTCGAGGAGGCGGATCGTGACCGGCAGGCCCTTCATCTCGCGGAAGATGCCTTTGAAGTCGCTCTTCTGCATGGGAAGGATCTTGGCGAGCGCCTTCTGCCGGGCGTCCTCGTGGTCGGCCAGGATCATCTCGCGGACCGCGTCGATGCGCTCGGAGTCGAAGAACATGTGCTCGGTGCGGCAAAGCCCGATGCCTTCGGCGCCGAAGTTCCGCGCGGTCTTCGCGTCGTTCGGCGTGTCGGCGTTCGTGCGAACCCTGAGCTGCCTGACCGTGTCGACCCAGGTCATGAGCTGCGCGAAGTCCTTGTTGAGCGCGGGCGCGATGGTCGGCACGTGGCCGAGGATCACCTCGCCGGATGCGCCGTCGAGCGTGATGTGATCGCCTTGCTTGACGGTCACCTTGGCCACGGGCGCGCCGATGGTGAACTCCTTGGCGTCGTAGCTGATCTTGATGGCCGAGCAGCCCGAGACGCAGGGCTTGCCCATGCCGCGCGCGACGACCGCCGCGTGCGAGGTCATCCCGCCGCGCGCGGTGAGAATGCCCTCGGCGACGGCCATGCCGTTGATGTCCTCGGGCGAGGTTTCCAGGCGGACCAGGATGACCTTCTTGCCGGCCTTGACCCACTCCTCGGCGGTGGCCGGGTCGAACACGGCGACTCCAGCCGCCGCGCCCGGCGACGCGGGCAGGCCCTTGCAGATCACGTTCTTCTTCGCGTTCGGGTCGAGGCCCGGGTGCAGCAGCTGGTGGCCCAAGGCATCACGCTGGCAGCCGGCAGCTTCCCCGGCGGCAGCGCGGCCAATGTGATCCTGTTTGTCGATGGCCGCAGCCAGAATCTGGGCGTGTCGATCACGCGCGGCCTGGCCCAGGTGGCCGACAGGGCCAGGGCGAAGGAGAGGGACTTCGGGCAGGCCTCGCTGCTGGAAACGGTCAGCGGCAACCGCGACGCGGCCCTTGCACGGGTTCA
>CAYZKI010000141.1:0-8104 GCA_964478745.1 uncultured Bacteriovoracaceae bacterium | reverse complement strand
CTTCAGGCGCTCGTACAGGAACTTCAGCGTCCTTCCGCTGTCGATGATCTCTTCGACGATCAGCACGTGCTTGCCGCGGATGTCGGTGGCGATGTCCTTCAGGATCGTCACGGTGCCGCTCGAGGTGCGGGCGCGGCCGTAGCTCGAAAGCCTGACGAACTCGACTTCGCAGTTCATCTTGAGATGGCGGATCAGGTCGGCCATCACGAGGATCGCGCCCTTCAGCACGCCGACCAGGACGACCTCGCGGTCCGCGTAGTCCGCGTTGATGCGGTTGCCGAGAGACTGGATGGCGGCATCGATTTCGTGGCGGTTCAGGTACTTCGTGAAATTTCTCTCGTCGAGCACGTCGAGCTCCTTGATCAGCCTTTTTTGAGGTTCTTGAGCGCGGCCTTGATCGCGTCCATCCCGCTCAGGCCCATGGATGAAAGCTGGGCGGCGAACTGGCTGCCCCCTGATTTAAGCACACCGAAATAGCCTTTGCTCCAGAGTTTTAGGAACCCGGCCTTGAAGCGCACGTTCACGCGGCGGTTCGCGTCAGTGGCGACGACCAGCTTCAGGAGGTGCACGCCGATCGAGCCGATCTCGTCGGAAGGGTCCGTGAGGATCGAATCGGCGGCGGTAGGGGTCAGGATGAAAACCAGCTCCGGGTCGGAAGCAGCGCCCTCGACGATCGCGTTCTTTCCGTCCTGGCGCGTGAAGGTGAAAGTCTCGGCGGGGGCAGACGGGTCAGCCGGGGCGATCTGGAGCTCGATCTGGACGCCGCTAGCCAGCGTGGCCGCCGCCTTCTCCGCGACGGGCCTCCGGAAATACTCTCGAAAACGCTCGGTATAACGGACGACCGGCTCGCTCATGAAGCCTAGGCCTGGGGCGTTCCGCCGTCGTTCGGGCCCTTTTTCGCGGGGTCGTCCGTCGGGGGCGCCGCCGTGGCCTGTCCCGGCTGGTCGTGGGCGTGAAGCTGTTGATGCGGATGCGGATTTGGCTCGCCGTCGATTCTGCGGTATTTCGCCTCTTCGACGCCGGATATGGCATCCTTGAAGTTACGGATGGCCTTGCCGAGCGTATTGCCGAGCTCGGGGAGACGGCGCGGACCGAAAATGACCAGAACGATGCCTAAGATGATTAAATGCTCGCCAGAAATGCCAAACATGGTCTGGGTATATCTGTGCGCTTTAGGCGTGTCAACGTGGCTAAGTGCGTCAAACGTGCGTGCCGACAACGAAACTCGCCCGTCCGGCTCGAACGTCTACCAGATGGTGACCGGCGACGACTCCGAGGAGGACCGCAGGCACTGGGACCGGCTTTTCAACACCGGGGCCTACATCTTCGGCAAGGAGCCCGCCGCCTTCGTGAAGGACAACGTCTCGAAGCTCCCCATGGGCCGGGTGCTCGATATCGCGATGTCGGAAGGGCGAAACGCGGTGTTCATGGCCAAGAAGGGCTACAGCGTCGACGGCGTCGACTACTCGGAGGTGGCCATCCGCAAGGCCAAGCGCCTGGCCCGCGAGAACCATGTCTCGATCAACACCATCAACGCCGACCTGAACACCTACACGATCAAGCCCGAGACCTACGACGTGATCCTCAACATCGACTTCCTGCTTCGCAGCCTGGTCCCGCAGATCAAGCGCGGGCTGAAGCGCGGAGGGGTGGTCGTCTTCGAGAACCACACGGTCGATCAACTTCAGAACGCCAAGGGCCAGCAGATTCGGCGCGACTTTCTGCTCGAAAAAGGAGAGCTTCGGGAGCTCTTCAAGGACTTCAAGATCCTGGTTTACCGCGAAACGAATGATGGCAAGAATGCATGGGCGAGCCTGATCGCCCAAAAGCCCTAGGCAGAAGCAGTACCAGCGAGTCGTCGACCGGCCGGTTTGACGGAGGCGTCTTTCTCCGTTGGGGGTGCACGGGCTTCGGCGGTCCGATCGCCGTCATGGCGATGATGGAAGAGGAGGCGTGCCGCCGGCATCGATGGCTCACCACCGAGAAGTACGCCGAGGTGTACGCGATTCTGAAACTGTTCCCGGGCCCGCTCGCCACGCAGATGGTGGTCTACCTGGGCTGGCTGCGGCGCGGGTGGCTGGGCGGAATCCTGGCGGGCACGCTCTTCACGTTCCCGGGCTTCCTGATCATGGTCGGCTTCGGCGTGTTCTACTCGCGCGCGACGCATACGGCGGCGATGACGAGCGCGCTCTCGGGCATGCAGGCTGGCGCGCTTGCCGTCATCCTGCTCTCGGCGGCGCAGCTCGCGAAGCCCTACCGACGCCAGGCGCAGGCGTGGGTGATCGGGGCGGTGAGCGCCGTTTTCGTGCTCGGCGCGCCCGCGTGGGAGCCGCTCGCGATCCTGGCGGCCGGGATCTTCGGCGTGCTCTGGAGCAGGCGAGGGCCGGGCGGAGCGCTCGGGTCCGGGAGGAGCCTGCGTTCGCTGATGTTCCCTGGGGTCGTGCCGCTCGCGTCCGCCGACGCGCTCACCGATCCGACGTCCGCGACTGCGACTGCGACTGCGACGGCCACCGCTACGGCCACGGCCGGAGCCACGCTCGGCGGGGCGTTCGCGCTTTCGCCCGAGCTCGCGAAGCTCGCGTGGGTTTGCTTCAAGGCGGGAGCCTTCGTCTTCGGAAGCGGCCTGGCCATCATCCCGCTTCTCGAGGCCGACGTGGTGGCGCGCCACGGCTGGCTCACGCACGCGCAGTTCATGGACGGAATCGCCGTCGGCCAGGCCACGCCCGGCCCCGTGGTGAAGACGGCGACCTTCGTCGGCTACCAGGTGGGCGGGCTCGCGGGCGCGGCGCTCGCCACGTTCGCCATCTTCGCGCCGGCGTTCTTCAACGTGCTCGTCATCCTTCCGCGCATCCTCGACCGCGTGAGCAACCGCGCGTGGATGCTGGCCTTCGCCTCGTCGGCCATCCCGGCCGTCGTGGGCGGGATCGTCGGGACGACGGGCAAGCTGGCGTGGCTCACGCTCGTCAGTCCCGTCGAGGCGGCGATCTTCCTCACGGCGCTGCTCTGCACCGTGTACCTGCGCGCGCCGTCGTGGGCGGTGATCCCGGGCTCGGGGCTTCTTGCTTGGGCCGTGCGCGCGGTGGTTTGACCGGCGGTTTGGAATTCAAATCTTGCGCTTCTCTGCGTGCGTCGTCGGTGGCACAGGCTCTCTTTTCAAGAACTTGCGCCGACTGAAATAGTTGACCAATTAAGTTTGATATATTACTCTCGTCATATCAGCACAATCTGATGTTCGACGAAAGGGCTGCACGTATGCGGAACGGGCCTTCGGGGACTCGTCTTGTCTCGATCGTTTGGGGTTTCTCTCTTCTTCTGACTCTCAGCGCGTGCCTTCAGACCGATGAGCCCGCCGGCCTCGCGCAGGACATCCAGGTTTTCGGTCCGGCGACTTTCTACGCGGCTTCGGGAAACGCCGAGCAGCGCTCGAGCTTCGCCGCCAACCCCTCGCTCAAGTACGTGCTCTACGCGCGCAACTTCGGAGCCGACGGCGGGGAGATCAAGCTCAACGGAACCAAGATCCAGGAGCTCAAGCCCTTCAAGAAGGGTGAGCCCGAGGCTCGCGTGGAAGTGGACCTCGGCGCGTCCAACACGATCGACGTGAAGGTGAAAGGGAAGTCGGGCTCGATCACGGTCCGCATCGCGAGCCTGATCCGCGCCGAGGACCTTCCGAAGGATCCCGCGAGTGTCGCGCCCGAGCTTCCGGAGAACGCGCTCTTTGATTTCTCGAGCGGCACCGAGTTTCTCTACACAGGCTCGAACCCGATCCAACGGGGCGTCGTTCTCGGCGCGATCGATCCGGTTCGAGTCGCCGTCCTCCGCGGAAGAGTGCTCGATACGAGCGGAAACCCGCTTCCCGGGGTGACGGTCAGCGCGCTCAATCATCCGGAGTTCGGCTTCACGATGACTCGAGCGGACGGTCAATATGATCTTGCGGTCAACGGCGGCGGAGCCGCCACTCTCCAGTTCCGGAACAGCGGGCTGATGACGGTGCAAAGGTACGCCACTCTACCGTCTCGTGACTTCGCGGTCCTTCCCGATGTCGTGATGATGGGTCTGGACGAGAAGGTGACCTGGGTCAGCTTCGGCTCATCAACTCCCGATCAGATAGTGGAAGCATCTCCTGTATCCGACGAGGACGGAGCACGGAAGGCTGTCCTCTTTGTCCCTCCGAACGTCGGAGCGAGCCTGGTGGCAAGTGATGGTACTCTGCGACCCGCAGGCTCTCTGAGCATTCGCGCGACCGAGATCACGGTTGGCCCCAGTGGGCCGAATGCGATGCCCGGAATTCTTCCTGCCACGTCGGCTTACACCTATGCGGTCAAGCTTTCCGCCGATGAAGCGATCGCGGCGAACGCGGCTGGCGTGCGTTTTACCCAGCCGCTGTACCACTATGTGGACAACTTCCTTGGCCTGCCTGTCGGAGCTACGGTCCCCGTAGGCTATTACGACGAGAGCCAGGGAACCTGGATTCCGTCCAAGAACGGGAGAATCATCAAAGTGCTTGCCGTTGATGGCGGCACGGCAACTCTCGATGCGAGCGGAAGCGGCACGCCAGCGTCGAGCGCCGAACTTCAGGCCCTGGGAGTGAGCGCGGCCGAACTGCGGCGGATCGGTACGCTGTACGCTGCTGGTTCCAGTTTCTGGCGCTCGCCGATCGAGCACTTCACCGTGTACGACGCGAACTTCTCGCCGTTAGTGCCGCCGAGTCCCGCGATCCTGGCCGGAGCGGGGAGTCTCGATCGGAGAAAGGGAAGATCGTGTCCTCGTCCTCCGCGCAGGGGCTCCATGATCGACGTCTACGAACAGCGCCTTCGTCAGGCCGTCCCCGTCACCGGATCGGGAATGCAACTGACTTACTCAAGCGAAACCTCTTCGGATCGCAAGGCGAGCTACACGCTCAGGATCCCGCTCACCGGCGACGACGTGTCGAGCTTCAACCGCGTTCGGCTGGAGCTGAACATCGCCGGTGTCTCATACTCGGAGACTTTCGCAGCTGCTCCGAACCGAGTGTTCGAATACACGTGGAACGGACGGGACGCTTATGGCCGCAAGATCCTGGGTTCGGTGGAAGCGTTCGTTTCGATCGCCTACGAGCTTCAGACTGCCTACGGAGTTCCGGTCCCCTACGAGTACTCTTTCGGCCAGCCGGCAAGCGAGCCGTTTTCTCCCTCCACCTCTCTGCGAGTGGATTACCTCGGGCATGTGGCCTATTCGGTGCCCGTCGGTGTCTGGGATTCGCGCGCGGTGGGTCTAGGAAGTTGGAGACTCGATGCTCATCATGCGTATGACTTCCGAAGCCGCACGCTTCACTTCGGCGACGGAACGAGCCTTTCGGCGGACTTGGCAGGCGATGAGCTGAAGCATATCGCGGGCAATGGGGACGCGAGTATTACGGGCGACGGTGGCCAGGCCGTGAACGCGGGCCTTGGAGACCCTTCTAGCGCGATCATGCTTCCCGGAGGATCAATTCTCATTTCCGACGGCGCAAGGATTCGCCGCGTGGATCGGGAGGGGATCATATCCACGATTCATTCGCCGCCGGGAACGATCGTGGCACTCGCTTACTCGAAGAAGCTCGATAGCGTGATCTATCATCGTTCGTTCGGGACGGAATCCTTCCTGATTCGACTCTTCCCGGGGGGAGATACGCAGGTTCTGAACGCGACGTTTCAGGGACGTGAACCGCCCACTCAGCTCAGTACCCTGAGGCTCGGGCAGCTGAAGGCTTTCGCGGTCAGTGACGACGGCTCTATCTTCTACGTATCGAACGCTCCGGGCGTGGTGCGAATCGGTCCTGATGGCTTTGCGAGCTACATTCCGGGCACAAGCTCCATCGTCTCGGTCGATTCGGCAGCCTCGGGCATGGCGGCATCGGCTTCAGGCGAGCACATCTACGTCGTGCAGCAGGGGGAGCTTCTCGAAGTCTCGGTCAGCGGGCGGATTCGCAGGGTCGATGACGCTTCGATCGGCTCGCCCGTGGTCGCGGTTACTACCGGCCGGAGCGGAGAGGTGTACTACTTGAACCGAACGGGACGGATCCACAAAATCGAGGGCTCTCGAAAGAGAGAGCTTGCCATCAGCGATTCGGTCAACCTCGTCTCGCGCCCTGCGTCGCTTCACATGGGCCCGGATGGGTCTTTGATCCTCGCGGAGAGCTCGACCCGTCGGGTGCTCGCCGTGAAGCCCACCTACCCAGGCATCGAAGGAACGGGCTTGCTTATCGCTTCCCCGGATGGATCGCAGCTCTTTCGCTTCACGCAAGATGGCCTCCATCTGAGAACGTTTGATGCGTACACGCAGGCTACTCTATTCATCTTCAACTATGACTCCTCGGGAAGGCTCGTCTCCATAGTCGACCGCGCGCAGAACTTGACGACGATCGCGAGAAACACGCAAGGTGACGCTACTGCGATCGTATCGCCCTACGGAGTGACGACCTCTCTTGCCATCCAGGACGGGTTGTTAAGAGCCATTACAAACCCCGCGGGAGAGGCTCACGCCTTCGAGTACTCACCGGGCACCTCCCTGATGAGCGCGATGACCGGACCGCGAGGGTTCCGTTCGGAGTACGCATACGACGCCTTGGGGCGCCTGGCCGCGGCAAAGGCGCCGGGGCATCAGGCTCAAACCATCGAGAAGATCGATGAGGATGTGGCTGGTGCGACGGTCCATTACACGAGCGCCGAGGGCCTGAGGAGCACCTACACTGAGCGGGCTACCGACGGCGTGAATACGGTGACGGATATCGACCCAGACGGGACGAGAAGCTCGACAACGTTCAGTCCGAATGGGAGCGCCAGCGGACTTGCCGCGGATCAGACTTCATTCATCCAGAGATCCTCGCCTGATCCGAGGTTCGGCGGGCAGGCCTCTTACTCAAGTTCCGTTTCGACACGCTTGCCCAATGGCGGGCCCACTCGTGTCGTCGCCACGAGTCGATCGGTCACTTACGGAGAGGTCAATCCCTCAGGCGATCGCGACTTCATCCTGAATGAAACGACGACCATCAACGGAAACTCCTGGTTAGAAAGCTTTGACAGCGCACAAAGAACCTTCTTGAACACCTCAGCGGTGGGACGCCAGAGCGCCGTGACGCTCGACCCGGCAGGGAGGGTCTCTCGGGTCGATCGGGCGGGAGTGCTGCCTCTGAGTTTCGATTATGACCCGCGGGGTCGATTGAGCTCCATCGCTCAGGGAAGCCGCGTCAGGACCTTCGGATACGACGCCGCAGGCAACCTGAGCCAGGTTACGAACGAGGCTCAGCAAACCTATCAGTTTGGCTATGATCCGGCCGGACGAAACAACTTGCTTGTATTCCCCGACGGCCGGTCGATTGGTCTTACCTATGACCCGGACGGAAATGTGAGCTCGCTTGCGCCCCCCGGGCGCCCGGCGCACACCATGGGTTACAACCTGTTCTCCCTGATGGAGAGCTACACGCCGCCTCAGGAAGCAGCTTCCACCCGGTACTTCTACGATCAAGACCGGAAGCTCACGCGCGTTCTTCGGCCCGACGGGCGCGAAGCGGTGTTCAGCTATCACGGGACCACGGGGAAGCTCTCCAGCGTGAGCACGGGGGAGGGGATCGTCAACTACACCTACTCGCCCACGACCGGTCAGCTCAGCCGACTCGAGGCGCTGGATCGGAACTCCAATCTCATTCAAAGGAGCCTCTTGAGCTGGCAAGGGTTTCGCGAGCGAGGCTCGACGAATCAAGGCGTCGCCGCAAGCAGCGTGAGCTGGACAAGCGACAGCGATTTCAACCCGCAGACCCAGGTCGTCTCGGTGTTCATCCCGGGCTCGAGCGGCGCTCTCTTGTTCCAGTACCTGTTTGACCGGGACTCGCTCCCGCTTGGGGGCTTTAACCTCGAGCTCACGCGGGATCCAGTGACAGGCTTCGTGCGAAGCGGGATTTTTGCCGGCAACAACTACCTCGATGGGGTTCTTCAGCCCACGCTCACTCTCCGAAGCCACTTCGAGCACAATACGTTTGGAGAGGTGAGCGCGACACGCACCCAGCGCAATTACGGCGACCGGTCCGACATCTACCGGGCAAGCTACACACGCGACTCCCTCGGGCGCATCGCACGAAAGACCGAGATGG